>JBKJQT010000094.1:0-11177 GCA_046593855.1 Candidatus Nitrotoga sp.
TTCGAGCAGCCGGAGAAATCCTATACTTGGTGGGATTACCGCATGATGGCCTTCCGCCGCAATATGGGATTGCGCATTGACCACATCTTGGTGAGTGAGGCGCTGGTACCGAATTGCACTGCCTGTTCAATAGACCGCACGCTACGAAAGTTGGAGCGTCCATCAGATCATACGCCGGTAGTGGCGGATATCGCAGTTTAGACTCCTGGGAACAAATAACCTCGATAATATTTCAAGTAAACCAATTGCTGTAACGCTATCCCGCGTCACCCGGTTTGTCAAAACCATGTGCATTGTTCAAGTATCAACCTGCGCAAGCTAGATGTCATTTTCTGTTTCGTCAGCGTTATCCAGTCCCGCCAGCACCATCTCGGCGGCACGTAGCACGGCGCGTGCTTTATTCTGAGTTTCTATCCATTCACTAGCCGGTACCGAGTCGGCTACCAACCCCCCCCCGGATTGGACATAGAGAGTGCCTGCTTTGATCACTGCAGTGCGGATGGCGATGGCAAGATCCATGTCACCGTTGAAGCCAAGATAGCCGACTGCGCCGGCATAGATGCCACGCTTGGAAGGCTCCAGTTCGTCGATGATTTCCATCGCGCGTACTTTGGGTGCGCCGCTCACCGTGCCAGCCGGAAAGGTGGCTTTTAATACCGCAATTGCATCCAGCCCCGGTTTGAGCGTGCCTTCGACATTGGACACAATGTGCATCACGTGCGAATACCGTTCAATCACCATTTTCTCGGTGAGCTTCACCGTGCCTTGCTGCGCGACGCGGCCAACGTCATTACGCCCGAGGTCTATGAGCATCAAGTGTTCCGCCAGCTCTTTCGGATCGGTCAACAGTTCTTGCGCCAGTTCTGCATCCTGTTGCGGCGTCTTACCGCGCGGACGGGTGCCGGCGATGGGGCGCACGGTCACGTTGTCCCCTTCTAGTCGCACCAGAATTTCCGGTGAAGCGCCTACTACATGGTGGTCGCCCATGTCGTAATAGAACATGTAGGGTGAAGGGTTGATGGAACGTAGCACCCGGTAAAGGTTGAGCGGTGAAGCAAGAAATGGCTGGCTCATCCGCTGCGAAGGCACAACCTGCATGATGTCGCCATCGAAAATATAGCGCTTGGCCTTCTCTACGGCCTGTTTGTAGGCTTCTTCACCGAACTCAGATACAGCCTCCTGGGGGGGAAATTGCGGAGCACGTGGTATTTCCACTGGTTGGCGTAGCAACTGTGCGAGCTCTTGCAGACGCTGCCGTGCCAGAGCATACGCATTGGGCAGTTCCGGATTGGCATGTACGATGAAGAAGAGCTTGCCGGACAGATTGTCCACTACCGCCAGCTGTTCGGTGAGCATTAGCAGTATATCCGGCGTACCGAGCACATCCTGTTTTTGCGTTTTGGCCAGACGTGGCTCGATATAACGTACGGTGTCATAGCCAAAATAACCAGCTAGCCCGCCCGTAAAACGCGGCAGGCCGGATAGGGGAGCGACTTTGAAACGCGACTGGTAGTCCTTAATAAAGTCCAGCGGATTGTCTGTATTTTGGGCGGTTGCGCCAGTCGGAGTGGTTAGCGTAATGTGCTTACCCCGCACCGTAATGCGTGTATCGGCGGGCAGCCCGATGAAAGAATACCGACCGAAGCGTTCACCACCCTGCACTGATTCCAGCAGATAGGAATAAGGTTTGTTGGCAAGCTTAAGATACAGCGACAATGGCGTGTCCAGATCAGCAAAGGTCTCTGCCACCAAAGGGATGCGGTTATATCCTTGCTCGGCAAGTTGATCGAAAGCTTGTTCAGAAATGGGATTCAACACGAATTGCTCCTAACTCAAAAATGGGAAGACGGCAGCACTAAAACAAGGCAGCCACTCCGAACGGGGTGGTGATCACCATCGCCATGCAGTAGTTTCTCTCCAGATTTTGAAATTTTCGTGTTTCATCAGGTCATGCTTTTTGAATCAGCTTTATCACATCTGGCAGTGTGTCAATCACAGCATCCAGATCAAGTCTATCCACTGGCTGGCCGTGATTGTAACCGTAGGGCACGCAGACTATTGGACAGCCGGCGGCGCGCGCCGCAACTGAGTCATTGAGTGAATCGCCGATCAGCAGCACTTGCTCCACCGGAACACCGAAAAACTTCGCGGCATGCAGTAAGGGGAGCGGGTGTGGCTTTTTTTCCGGCAGGCTATCGCCGGACAGCACGATCTCGAAATAATGTGCGAGTCCTAAACCCTCAAGCAGGGGCTCAGTGTAGCGCTTTACCTTGTTGGTAATGCAGCCTAGGCGGAAACCAGCCGCTTGCATGGCGTCGAGTCCGGCAATGACTCCCTCAAACAGTTTACTCTGCAACAGCAACTCATTGTAGTGCTGTTCGAAAATCGGCAGCGCCTGTTCATAGAGATTTACATCCGGCTCGGCATGCATGTCACCGGTCAGCGCGCGTTTCACCAGCCAACTGACACCATTGCCAATGTAGCTTGTCAGCAAATCTTGCGACACGGCAGAACGGCCCAGGTCACGCAACATGCGATTGGCGGAGTCCACCAGCTCAGGCGCAGTGTGGAGTAGTGTGCCATCCAGATCTATGAGGATGGCGGAGATGCTTAGTGGAAAACGAGCTTGCAGCATTACTTGCTCACTTTGGCCAGTTCCGCGCGCAAAGCAGCGATGATGGAATCATAGCGGTGCGGATCCGTGTCCTTGCCTGCACCATACACAGCGGAACCAGCCACAAAGGTGTCACATCCCGCAGCAGCAATTTCCGCTATGTTGCTGGTGTTCACGCCGCCGTCGATTTCCAGCATGATGTCGCGCCCGCTGTCATTAATCTTTTGGCGCGCGGTGCGTAGCTTGTTCAATGCATCGGGGATAAATTTCTGGCCGCCGAAGCCGGGGTTCACTGACATAATCAGGATCAGGTCGATTTTGTCCATGACATGGTCGAGATAGCTTAAGGGTGTGCCAGGATTGAATACTAGCCCGGCTTTACAGCCGTTTTCCTTGATCAGGCTGAGAGTGCGGTCGATATGCTCGGACGCTTCCGGGTGAAAGGAAATGATATTGGCACCGGCTTTGGCGAAATCCGGAATGATACGATCCACTGGCTTAACCATCAGGTGAACATCGATCACTGCTTGGGTAATCGGACGAATGGCAGAGCACACCAGCGGCCCAATGGTCAGGTTGGGTACGTAATGGTTATCCATCACGTCGAAGTGAATAATGTCCGCGCCGGAGGCAATGACATTGATAACCTCTTCACCGAGCTTGGCGAAATTGGCGGAAAGAATACTAGGTGCGATTTTATACATGGCGACGCCTTTAACAAGTTTGGATTTGAAGCGCGCATTCTACCCGAAACCTTCCCGATGAATAAATCCAACAGTAGTCAGCACACTGTTTTTATCATGTCTTTCGATTGTCTTTTACTGATGGCGGGTGAACACAAAAAATAAATTGCTGGGTGTTATGCTTCTCTCCTAATCGCCGCCACAGTGTTGCAAGACCTTCAGCGTGACCGCTGCTTTGTCTAAAGTCTCTTGATATTCTGCCTCTGCGCGGGAATCCGCCACGATGCCGCCGTCCGCCAAAAAGTGAATTTTGCCATTTGTGTTTACCCAAGTACGGATAGTGATGTTGCTATCCGTGCTGCCATCGAAGCCGATAACGAGCCGTCACATCGCAAGGCGACAGACTATATCTGATGGAACTACAACCCATTCGACTAAGCGCGATAAAACATGTGCTAAGTCGCTGGTTATGGGCGCTGCTGCTGGCACGCCTCTACGAGGTGCTTCCACTCTTGTGCCCGCAGTGCGGTGGTGAGATGAGAATCATCGCCTTCATCACTGAGACAGTAGTGATCCGCGAGATTCTCGGGCATCTGGGCGAGCCGACATCGCCGCCGCGTCTGCTGCCGTGACGCGGGTCGCCGCTGTGGGAGATGCCGGGCGCCGAGCCAGGCGAGAGCGATCCACAGGCGCAACCGGCACCGGACTACGATCCTTAATTCGCGTTCCCTTTAATCCTCATCATCCGAATTTTTGTGCGATCCCGTAAGAGGGTGAGGCCAAAAGCGTTGCATGGCCATAAAGGTAAATGAAGCGGACCAGGTAATTAATGCCAAACCAGCAAGCGCTTCGGCCGCCGTGAGCATTCGTATGGCACCGACAGGTATTAAATCTCCGAAACCTACTGTCGTATACGAAATAGCTGAAAAATAAAAATAATCAAAAATGTCACCGTTGGTCATACCCGTAATGTGCCCAAACCCCAATTTATGCGCGACAAACATATAGGCAATAGCGAAAACTAGGATCTCCAGAAAATGTGCGACCAACAGTCCTGTCATTACCATTAACACGCCCGCGCGTCTATGCACATGCGCTCCCAATGTACGACCAAGAAAACGTAGCGCTTCATAATGGAGCAGTACACATGTTGCAATTATCATTCCTGATAGAACCAAAATTATTATGTGCTGGATATGATCATTCATGGCTGTTACTTGCTTGATCGAAACTTGTTTTGGGTTCGCCGCTCACTGCCCCTACCAGTCCCGCCGCTGGAGTTACTGCAATGCCGTCTAGCTCATGATAGATCATGGTCTGCTAACCCTATTGATTTTTCCATGATTTGTCGGCTTTAAACTCGAGGAATTTCCTTCGGCAGAGAAAAAAGATCCCAGGCGGCAATGAACAACGCGGCAATCATCGGGCCTATGACGAAATCGTTCACACCGAAAAGAGCTATTCCACCGACGGTTGAGATAAGCACCACATAACCGGGGAGGTGGGTATCCTGCCCGACCAGTATGAGACGCAGGAATTATCTATCAAACCGATAACCAGTACGCCAAACGCGATGAGGGTAACTCCCTGCCAAATGGCTCTGATATTGGCGCCAGCTTTGGCGAAATCCGTGATGATACGATCCACCGGCTTGACCATCAGGTATACATCGATCGCTGCTTGGGTAATCGCACGAATGGCAGAGCACACCAGCGGACCAATGGTCAGGTTGGGTACGTAATGGTTGTCCATCACGTCGAAGTGGATAATGTCCGCGCCGGAGGCGATGACATTGATAACTTCTTCGCCGAGCGGGCGAAATTGGCGGAAAGAATGCTAGAGCGATTTTGTACATGGCGACGCGTTTAACAAGTTTGAAATTGAAGCGCGCATTCTACCCGAAACTTTCCTGATGAATAAATCCAACAGTTGCCAGCACACTGTTTTTATCATGTTGTTCGACTGTCTTCAACCGATGGCGGGTGAACACAAAAAATAAATTGTTAGGAGTTATGCTCCTCTCCTATTCTCCACCACACTGTTGCAAGATCTTCAGCGTGACCGCTGCTTTGTCTAACGTCTCTTGATATTCTGCCTCTGCGTGGGAATCCGCCACGATGCCACCGTCCGCCCAAAAGTGAATTTCTCCATTTGCGTATACCAAAGTACGGATAGTGAGGTTGCTATCCGTGTTGCCATCGAAGCCGATAACGAGACGCCAAATCGCAAAGCGGCAAACCATGTCTGATGGAACTACTAGCCATTTGACTAAGCGCGATAAAGCATGTGCTAAGTCGCTGGTTATGGGCGCTGCTGCTGGCACGCTTCTATGAGGTACTTCCTGTCTTGTGCCCGCATTGTGGTGGCGAGATGAGGATTATCGCCTTCATCACTGAGTCAGTAGTGATCCGCAAGATTCTCGACCATCTGGATGAGCCGACATCGCCGCCGCGTCTGCTGCCGGGACGCGGGCCGCCGCTGTGGGAGATGCCGGGCGCCGAGCCAGGCGAGAGCGATCCACAGGCGCAACCGGCGCCGGACTACGCGTTCGATCAACGCGTCAAGTGATAGGGTCGGCAAGACGAGCAACCACTCGTCGGGGGTGGCTTCGTGCCTGTGGTTAAGTGAGAGACGCGCAGGTGGTTGCAGATACACACAATGGGCAATCAGGGGTGGTTTTAAGGTTCTTCGACACAAACTTCCAGATTGACTATGACTGAAAAGCACGGGATTCTTTAAGAGGTGGCGTTGAATTTTCTATCCTTGAACCCCTACACCGCATGCACTGCCGCTGGTAAATGAGCACTTAAAGTTTGTGCGATTTGCCGGATGGACACATCCAGTGCAGAGCGTTTGCGCCACACCAGCGCAATAGTGCGGCTCGCTCCCGGCGCTTTCAGCGGGCAGATGGCCACTGCCTTGCGCATATAAGGATTCAAGCTGGTCGCTGCCAGTGCCGGCAACAAGGTCACGCCCACTCCCATACCGACCATTTGCCGCAGGGTTTCCAGGCTAGTGGCGCGGATTTCTTCGCTGCCGTTTTGCAAGCCGCATACCGCCAACGCTTGCTCGCGCAAGCAGTGTCCCTCGTCCAGCAGTAATAATTTTTCCGCCGATAATTGGCTGAGTGCGACTGTTTTTCTTTTCGCCAAAATATGTGCGGCTGGCAATGCCGCGAAGAAAGGCTCGATAAACAACGGCAAAATATTGACGGCTGTTTCATTGACGGGCATGGCAATCAAAGCGGCATCCAGTTTCCCATCGTGCAACTGCTGTAATAAATTTCCGGTTAAATCTTCGCGCAGTAGCAGGCGCAATTTGGGGTGTGCGCGGCGCAGGGTATGCAAGGCATCGGGCAGGTAGTACGCGCCCAGGGTCAATATCGCGCCCAGTCGCACGGTTTGCGCCATCGGGTCTTGCTGCATCTTGACCAGGCTGCGGATACGCTGCTCTTCCTCCATTATAATATGTGCGCTGGCGAGCACTTGTTGCCCTATCGGTGTTAATGCTATCTGTTTGTGGCTGCGGTCAAACAGCGTCACGCCCAGTTCATTTTCCAGTTTTTTAATTTGCGTCGAAAGGGTGGACTGGCTGATGAAACATTGTTCCGCCGCGCGACCAAAATGACCGATCTCGGCCAGCGCGACAATGTATTTCAGTTCTTGCAGGGTCATCTTGTTCTGCCTATTGATATTTTAGATTGACTCATTCTAAACAATTCATTGGACTGATAATAGCACTTGGAGCTTAATCCGCTCAACCCGGCGATTTCCGCTGGATCAATTGTTAAGGAAAGCATCATGGAAAAATGTCCTTTTATGACAACCGCCGCCGGTGTGCCGGTGGCCGATGACCAAAATTCGCTGACTGCCGGGCCACGCGGGCCGGTGCTGATGCAGGATCATCATCTGATGGAAAAGATGGCGCATTTCAACCGCGAACGTGTGCCGGAACGTGTGGTTCATGCCAAAGGAACGGGTGCTTACGGCAAGTTTACCGTCACGCAGGACCTGGCCAAGTACACACGCGCCAAGTTGTTTGCCAAGACGGGTAATAGTTGCGAAGTGTTTGCTCGCTTTTCCACGGTGGCAGGTGAATTGGGCTCGGCTGATACGGCGCGCGACCCGCGCGGCTTTGCGCTGAAATTTTATACCGAAGAAGGAAACTGGGATTTGGTTGGTAACAACACGCCGGTATTTTTTGTGCGCGATGCGCTCAAGTTTTCTGATTTCATCCACTCACAAAAGCGCCATCCGGCGACCGGCATGCGCGACAACACCATGCAATGGGATTTCTGGAGCTTGTCGCCGGAGTCGTTGCACCAAATCACCACTCTGTTCTCCGACCGGGGAATTCCGGCCACCTTGCGCAACATGCACGGCTTTGGCAGCCACACCTACAGCCTGTGGAATGATAAGGGTGAGCGCTACTGGGTGAAATGGCACTTCAAGACCATGCAGGGTATCAAAAACATGGGCAATGAAGAAGCCGCTGAAATTGCCGGGCGTGATTTGGATTACCACAGACGTGATTTGCACCAAGCGATAGAAAATGGAGATTTCCCGAAATGGCAGGTTCAGGTGCAAATCATGCCGGAACAAGATGCGGAAAAATATCCTATTAATCCGTTCGATTTGACCAAGGTTTGGCCGCACAAGGATTATCCGTGCGTGGATGTTGGCGTGCTGGAATTGAACTGCAACCCGCAAAACTTTTTTGCCGAAGTGGAACAGGCCGCGTTTGAGCCGGGCAACATGCCGCCGGGCATGGGTGCTTCGCCTGACAAAATGTTGCAGGCGCGCCTGCTGTCCTACCCCGACGCCCATCGTTATCGCATCGGCATCAACTATGCCGCGCTGGACGTGAACAAACCGCGTTGTCCGGTGAGTACCTATCATCGCGACGGATCCACCCGCTTCGATGGCAACGGCGGCAGTGCGGTCAACTACCAGCCCAACAGCTTCAGCGGGCCGGTGGATGATGCGCGGTTGAGCGAGCCGCCTTTGAAAATCAGCGGCGATGCGGACCGTTACAATCATCGCGATGGCAACGACGATTACCAACAGGCGGGCGTGCTTTATCGCTTGATGAATGCCGCCCAAAAATTGCAGTTGGTAAACAACCTGGTCAGCGCTCTGCAAGGCGTGCCGCGCTTTATCCAGATACGCCAGATCGGCCATTTTTGTAAGGCAGACATGGAATATGGCAGCGGAGTGGCAGCTGGACTGAGTATCCAGATGGATGAGGTTACCGGCAAATCGAAGTAATAAAATCCTCCCTCCCTTCGTGGGAGGGAGCTACCAAGGAGCTTAATCATGAACACACTAAATTTATATGAGCATCCCGCTGCCAAGCAGCACACCATTAACCTGTCGCGCTATGCACGCACGCGTATGGCGCTGACATTTGCCTGGATGAGTTTAGGGTTTGGTTTGGTTTGGTGGGTGAGGATGCCGGCGACTGGCAAAGGCGCGAATAAATTAGTTACTCCTGCAAGTGTCGCGGCGTATGTCCGTCCTGCACGACCCGGCGCATGGTCGAAACGGCTGGGCATCTGGCCGACCACGTCATCCCGCATTTTCCGGTACGCCAGTGGGTGCTTTCGGTGCCCATACGCCTGCGCTATCACCTGAAGCGACCCGGCAGGACAGAACATCGCACTTCACATCTTCCTCTTTGCCATCGAGCGTATTATTCGGTAGTGCAGTCCAGGCGCCGGTGCAGCGACCCGCCTTCGCGCTGGAACGGTTGCGCGAGATCGATTCCGAGCATCTGGTCTATGAGAACGTGAAGCCCGGTCCTGACGGCAGCGTGAGTCTGCTGCTGACCCCCGATGTAACTGCTCGATCGCCTGGCGGCATTAATCCCGCCGCCGCGCCGCCATCGGCATCGCTAAATCGGGGTGCTGGCGCCGAACTCGAAGCTCACGGACCGCGGTCACCGCGCTGGAGCAGTCGGCCGGTGAAGGCAATGTTACGTCGGCTGCCGATACGACCCCGCATACCAAGCCGACTCCGCCGGTCGAGACGACGACAGACGAGCCGCCACATCGCAAAGTGGCGCGCTATGTCTGATGGAACTACTAGCCATTCGACTAAGCGCGATAAAACATGCGCTAAGTCGCTGGTTATGGGCGCTGTTGCTGGCACGCATCTATGAGGTGTTTCCTTTCTTGTGCCCGCAGTGCGGTGGCGAGATGAGAATCATCGCCTTCATCACCGAAGCAGTTTGATCCGCGAGATTCTCGGGGATCTGAGCGAGCCGACATCGCCGCCGCGTCTGTTGCCGGCACGTGGGTCGCCGCTGTGGGAGATGCCGGGCAGCGAGCCTGGCGAGAGCGATCCACAGGCGCAACCGCACCGGACTACGAGTTCGATCAACGCGTCATGTGGTAGGGTCGGCAAGACAAGCAACCACTCGTCGGGGGTGGCTCGTGCCTGAGGTTACGTGAGAGGCAAATTTCTGACGCGCGGGTGGTCGCAGATACACACAATGGGCAATCAGGGGTGGGTTCTAAGGTTCTTCAATACAAACTTCCAGATTGACTATAACTGAAATGTACCGTATACAGATGTACCGACGCATGGCCCAGTCCGGTTTATCCGATTTTGACCAGGAAAAAACTAGAATGGAGATTCGCCATCGTCGTAAAATATGTCAAGGGCTAAATCTTGATACCGAGTAAGGCACACAAACCCGCAATGGATCGGCTATAACCCGTACCTTGCAGGCCAAATGAAGAGAGAAAAAAATGATAAATAAATTCTTCAATCCTCTGACGTGGTTTATTGCATCTCTGCTCACCGTATGCGGCATGAGTGGGGCGGATGCTTCCATGAGAGTAACTTCCACGAGCCCAAGTAACGGCGCCTCGAGCGCACCGACCAGCACCAATAGCAGCAATAACATTGTGACCGGCACAGCAGTGACCGCAACCTTTAGCCAGGCGATGGATCCGGCAACGATCAACTCGTTCCCGGCCGGAAAGCTGCTCACGTTCACGCTCAAAGAGACTTCCGGAAACAACGTATCCGGAACTGTCGCCATGAATGCCCAAAACACGGTAGCTACTTTTACGCCAACCACGTCCGCTCTGATCCCGAAGACCAGCTATACCGCCACGCTGACTACGGCGGCCAAAACCGCAGGGGGTATTGAAATGGTCAATCCCGTGGTATGGAGCTTTACGACCAGTGCCCTCGCGTATACCGCTCAGGCCCCGGTAAATCTTGGAACCGCCGGAACATTCACGATTCTTAGCCAAACCGGGATCACCGACGTTTATGCATCTGCCATTGTTGGGGATGTTGGAACGAGCCCCATCACCGGTGCTGCTCTCCTTCTTACCTGCGGGGAAGTGACAGGAAAGATTTTCGTAGTAGATGCGGCTGGCCCTCTTCCCTGCGCGGTGAATGATGCCACCACCCTGACTGCGGCGGTGGGCGATATGGGAACCGCATACCTCGACGCCGGGGGACGAACACCACCCGATTTTACTGAGGTAGGTGCGGGTGAAATTGGTGGGCTCACCCTCCCTGGTGGCCTCTACAAATGGGGTACCGATCTCTTGATTAGCACTGACGTGACCCTACAGGGTGGCCCAGACGACGTCTGGATCTTCCAGGTGGCGGGAACCCTGAACCAGGCCAACGCTACGCGGGTGACCTTGGCTGGCGGCGCATTGCCGAAGAATATCTTCTGGCAGGTCGCTGGTTCTGCAACCATTGGAACGACCGCGCACTTTGAGGGCGTCGTGCTAGGTAAAACGCTGGTCGCCGTGAATACTGGCGCATCGGCGAACGGCAGACTGTTAGCACAAACTGCGGTCACTCTCCAAATGAACGCGATCACACAGCCCGCCCCGTAAGGACGCAGGGGGT
>JBKJQT010000109.1:0-3445 GCA_046593855.1 Candidatus Nitrotoga sp.
CAGACCGCATATTGGGTATAGTTTGTATTTTACCAAATTTTTTTCGATAAAGTGATGAAGAAGCGTTTTTGTCTTGTTTCTTCTGTACCGTAGTTACGCCTTCCTTATAGGAATTTCTAAAATTTACTACTCATTGTCACTGAGACATTAATGGGATAGGTACGTCCGCCATAGCATAAAGTTGATTCTCAATTAGAATTGCCGTCCCTGAATGATTTAGAGCGACAGGGTAAAGCACGTTAGCGGATTGATTCGAACTGCAATGGCTAAAAAATCTTGAATGACTACATTGATGCGATAATGTTTTATGGTTTCCGTTCAACAAAAACTTTCGTCCTCGTCCGGAGATCTCGATTCCTGGTTTGCTTCCTTACCAAATGCTTTTGTTTCTACAGAAGTCGAGGTGATCCGCCATGCCTGCGAATTGGCTGAGCCACTTTATGCTGGGCAAGTCGAACTGACGGGAGCACTCTTGTTTCAGCACGCGCTTGGTACGGCATCTATCCTGATTGGTTTGAATATGGATTTTGAAACCATAGCTGCTGCCATAATGCATGCGGTGCCAGAGTATCTGGACAGCTGGGCTGAAGTTTTGGAAACAAGTTTTAGCGCTAATATAAGTCATTTGGTTGAAGGTATTTCGCGTATTGAGCAAATCCGGGAATTTAGCGAGATGCAAGGCCTACATCAAGTAGAAAAGAAAAAAGGTGATAGCAGCCAGCAGATAGAAAATTTGCGGAAAATGGTTTTGTCCATGGTGGAAGACATCCGTGTGGTGTTGATCAAGCTTGCTGAGCGAACCCAGACTATGCGTTGCTTGTCAGGTGCCAGTGAAGATCAGCAAAAGTTGGTTGCGCTTGAAACGCAGGGTATTTTTGCGCCCCTGGCAAATCGTCTTGGTGTATGGCAAATAAAATGGGAACTGGAAGATCTTTCTCTGCGATATCTAGAACCGGATATGTACAAGAAAGTGGCTACATTGCTGGATGAACGCCGGGTAGATCGCGAACAATATATCGCGGATGTGTTGACTCAATTGAGGCAGGAACTGAGTCAGGCAGGCATGAAGGCGGAGGTGACAGGACGGCCCAAGCACATCTTCAGCATCATCAACAAGATGAAGCGCAAGCGAATAGATTTCAGCGATCTTTATGATGTGCGCGCAGTGCGAATTCTGGTGAATGATGTCAAGGATTGCTATGCGGCCCTTGGGTTGGTGCATAACTTGTGGCAACCTATTTCAAGCGAATTTGATGACTACATCGCGCATCCCAAGAGCAACGATTATCGCTCATTACATACGGCTGTGGCCGGTCCGCGCAGCTTGGCACTAGAGGTGCAGATACGCACTTTTGAGATGCATCAGCATTCGGAATTAGGCGTCGCTGCCCACTGGCGATATAAAGAGGGCGTAAAATCGGATGCCAGGTTCGATAAACAAATTGTATTGTTGCGCCAGATTTTGGAATGGAAAGAAGATGTAACTGACAGTGGCGACATGCTGGCGCAATTCAGGAATGAATTATTCCATGATCAGGTTTATGTGCTTACGCCTCAGGGGAAGGTGATCAATCTGCCCAAGGGCGCGACTCCGGTGGATTTTTCCTATGCTTTGCATACTGATTTGGGACACCGTACGCGCGGTGCCAAGGTAGATGGCAGTATAGTGCCTCTCAATTACAAGTTGCAACACGGGCAACGGGTGGAGATCCTGGCCGCCAAACAGGGTTCACCGAGTCGTGACTGGCTTAATCCTGCTCATGGTTATTTGCAAAGTCAACGAGCCCGGGCCAAGGTGCGGCACTGGTTCAAGTACCAGAGCTTCGAAGAACATGTAACTCAGGGTAGGACGCAGCTGGATCGCGAACTGCACCGGCTGGGCGTTACTGCTTTAAATCAGGAAAAAATCGCGCAAAAGTTGCATTTTAATAAATTGGAAAACTTGTTGGCCGCACTCGGGCGGGGCGATGTCACGCAACGACATCTTGTCAACGCCATTCAGGACGAGATGCCAACGAGGACAGCAGAAATAAAACCAATTGTCTCCAAGGCTACTGTTGCACGTTCATCCCCCACGGATATCCTGGTTGAAGGTGTGGGTAATTTGCAGACCAGAATAGCGAAATGTTGCAAGCCTGCACCTCAGGATTTGATTGTTGGATATGTCACGCGCGACCGTGGGGTGACGATTCATCGCGAGGATTGTTCATTCATGCTGCGCTTGCCGGAAAATAGGTGCAACCGTATGCTCAGTGCGCAATGGGTAAGCAAAAAGGCGCTACCATGACTGGTTGATATTGAGTGGAAGTCTATGACCGTCATGATTCGAAAATACTCTTGACTGCTTGGCTTCGTATTGAAAGAAAGCAGCCAGTTATAAAATAGAATTTGCCAACCCGTAATTGTAGTTTTAGCCGGAGCTAATTCAGGCCGGATTCAAGTTCGAATCACACCTACTCTTGTCTTACGCAATCCACATAGTAGCGTGGTACGTCACTACCCTCATTGGCCACTAAGCCATGAATGTCACTTTCAAATCCTGGAAATTTCTGATTGAAGTCACGCGCAAATTTGAGGTAGTCCACGATGGTTTTGTTGAAGCGTTCCCCCGGGATGAGTAGCGGAATGCCGGGGGGATAAGGTGTCAACAGCACGCTGGTGATGCGTCCTTCCAGTTCGTCAATCGACACGCGGTCAATCTCGCCGTGCGCCATTTTAGCGAAAGCGTCGGACGGCTTCATGGCTGGCTCCATGTTGGAAAGGTACATCTCGGTGGTTAATCGTGCTACGTCATTGATCTTGTAAATGCCGTGAATATTGTCGCATAGGTCACGGAGGCCGACCTTCTCATAGCGTGCGTATTTGGCGACAAACTCGGGCAGCACGCGCCATAGTGGCTGATTTTTGTCATAGTCATCCTTGAATTGCTGCAACTCGGTCACCATGGTATTCCAGCGTCCTTTGGTGATGCCAATGGTGAACATGATGAAAAAAGAGTAGAGCCCGGTTTTTTCCACTACGACACCATTTTCCGCCAAGTATTTGGTGACGATGGCAGCCGGAATGCCGGAATCGGCGAAGTCACCGCCGACATCCAGCCCCGGAGTGATGATGGTGGCCTTGATCGGGTCGAGCATGTTGAAGCCCGGCGCCAGGTCACCGAAGCCATGCCAGCGATCATCAGCACCCAGCATCCAGTCCGCTCGCGAGGCCATGCCTTCTTCGGCGAGAAAGTCCGGCCCCCAAACTTTGAACCACCAATCCACCCCCCATTCTTCATCCACCTTGCGCATGGCACGACGAAAATCGAGCGCTTCAGCAATGGATTCTTCTACCAGAGCGGTGCCGCCGGGCGGCTCCATCATCGCGGCAGCCACATCGCATGACGCGATGATGGCGTACTGCGGGCTGGTAGAGGTATGCATCATATAGGCTTCATTGAAGC
>JBKJQT010000167.1:0-5057 GCA_046593855.1 Candidatus Nitrotoga sp.
TGGGGCGTCAGGAGTGATTTGGTCTGCGCTGACCTCAAGGTTTAGACTGCGATCATCAATTCAGCAACTTCACGTTGCAAATCTACAGTACTTGAGACAGTCGGTTTTTGGTTTTCAGACATAGTGTTTAAGTAGTTTATTGTGCCAGAAGCAGTAAAGCGACCAGCAGTTTATCAAAGGCGCATTTTACCATTCCCGGATACAGAGAAAGGTGAAATGATAAAGGTATCTGAAAAGTTAAATGAAAAAAGCAGCGTAAAAATTTTGATGAAAGCTTCAAACTAGAATGGCTGTGATGCTTTGCGGAATCAACTCTGTTTGATCTGGCATTGGTCTGCCAGTGTTGTGGGCGGAGCAGCGGAAAAGCACTGGCTGGGTTCAATTGTTCTATGACCCATTACGTTCTTATGAAAAATAAGAATTTTGCTTATTTAAATATTTCACTGTCTCTTCATAATGTTCTCCGGCGTTGAGATATGTCATTTCTGTCTAAAATGAGGGACCATGAGAAAAAAGGAATTGTCGACTGGTTTGACTTATGCGGCTCGTGTGGTGTGCTTGGCTGCATGAATTTCATTCATCAGATCCGATGCCTGCAAGGTCATTTAGAAAAGATGATACAAAAAATGAAACGCCAAGATTGCCAAATTACCCACGCTGTTGCGGCTAAAGAGTGCCTGTGATGGCGCGCACTTGATCAAGACCCCCCTAAAGTGGTTAAGCAAAACCACGCCAGGATATCTGGTTTTATGGAGCAGCAGCCTAACTTACATTTTTTCTGCCTTAACGTTATGACAAAAAGTGCACCTTTCTAAAGGAAACCTACTGTGAGTACCGAATATTCGTATACATCATCTGAAGAGTTTCAAGCAGAGTTGAAACACATATTTTCTTATCGAAAATATGTGCGTACAACATGGGGGTCGAGTGAAGGCGCTAAGCCGAATGATAAAGATACTCTCGTGGGTCTTGCCCTCTCAGGAGGCGGAATCCGGAGCGCGACCTTTGGCCTCGGTGTACTTGAAGAGCTACAGTCACATGGGTTGCTGGAAAAGGTAGATTACCTGTCCACAGTATCAGGTGGAGGCTACATAGGCGCGTGGCTGAGTGCGAACTGCAAACGCGCAGCCGAGCGCAAAGCTGTGAGTAAAAACACACACGAACCGATTGAATCAAATATCACCGAAGAATACGAAAGGAACACAAAAGAATCCAACAGGGCATCGAAGAATTGGCTTTGTCAGGGAACAGACTGGACAGAATCCATCAAGCATCTGCGCCGTTACTCCAACTACCTTTCGCCCAAGGTTGGTTTGTTAAGTGCCGATTCCTGGTCAATGGCCGCGGTCTGGATTCGAAACACACTACTGGTTCAATTGACTGTGATTTTTGCCATCGCCATGCTGCTCCTGTTGCCCCGATTGCTGTTTGAACTTTTTAAGAAATGGCCGGAGGTAGGGGATTGGCGATGGACAACCGCCGTGTTATTCATTTTAGCCGTTGGCGGAATAGCGAGTAACCAGTGGCAACTTTCAAGGAATAATGATGTCCCTTTTTTAAGACCCGAATGTTGGGCCCGTAGCCTCACTGTTGCGGCGATCTGCCTTTGTATGGCGGTTGTACCAATTCTTTATTTTAAATTTGATTTTTTTACCGATGACGAGATCAAATGGCTTGTTGCCGCCCCTGTTGCTTGCCTGCTGGTTCTAACCGGTTTTTTCTTATTGCCAAGTGCATTGAAATTGGTAAGCTTGATAGGCGTGAAGATTCGGATCTGGCGGGTAGTTAATGCGCCCAAAAGGATCAACTATTCACAAGGCTGGGTACAGCTATTGGTCGCCCTTCCAATAATGTTGAGCGGTTATCTATTTGCAGCAATCCTTTGGGGGCAAACAGTGGGAGAACATACCCCCATTGAATTTAAGATGCTGGATAGCTTCAGCGGGATGTTCAAGCTTGCATGGCGCTATTGGCCTTTCCCCCTCTCTGTAGCCCTAGTTTCGCTCTGGCTAATCTTATGGTTTTCGAAAAAGAAGGGCAAAATGGAGTTGTTCATAGCATTAATTGCTCCAATTCCGGCTGTGATGGTCCTTTATGTGCTTATGTGCACCATCATACTGATGATGCACGGTTGGGCGCATCCCCAACCTGAGGTCATGTTACAGGCTGACCCTTACGAGGGCATATGGCTCGCATTTATCTGGGCGCCAGCCATGGTGCTGTATGCGTTTTCTTTGGCTATCGTAATGCTGATCGGTATGATGGGGCGACAATCGACTGAGCCGGGTCGAGAATGGTGGAGTCGACTCGGTGCCTGGCTAGGAATTTATGGTTTTGCCTGGATGATGATTGCCGTCGCGGCGGTCTATGGGCCTAAATGGGCAGCCCTTATTCTAGACAGTGATACCTGGAAAGGCACCTCTATTATTGTCAGCTGGCTGGTAACTACACTGGCCGGACTTTTTGTTGCAAAATCGGATTTAACGGGGGGCGTGCGGCAAATGGCAAAATCCGAGAAAACAACCACAAAATCTCTTTTGGATATGTTCGCTACTGTCGTCCCATTCATTTTCATCGTAGGACTGTTTATCGGCATCTCCACAGGACTTCATCTAATTCTACTTAACATTTTCGGTAAGGATTGGGGCTGGGATGCGGTTTCCGATTTGCACTTGCGTCATTGGGAATATATGAGCAGTGCGCCTGTTACTGGAGTGTGGACGTTGATGGGTGCAGTATTTGCATGCCTGCTTCTGCTGGCTTGGCGGGTCGATATCAACGAGTTTAGCCTGAATGCGTTTTATAGAAGCCGACTTTCGAGGTGTTATCTCGGAGCGGCCCGTTTTATTGTGGGAGAACGTAAGCCGCAGAAATTTACAGAGTTCGACGAAAAAGATGATCTGCGTTTGGCTGATCTCGGAATAACCGCTGATCAGAAAACGCCGTTAGGCCCATTGCATATCGTCAACTGCGCGCTGAACTTGGGCGGCTCGAGCGATCTTGCGCTTCACACACGCCACTGTGCGTCATTTACTCTGACGCCCTATGCGGTAGGTAGCAGCTATCTGTCGAAAGACCCCTCCACTGGGGTGAGAATTCCATTGGGTTACCAACCAATCAACGAGTATAGCGGCCGGGAGAGTCAACCTACGCTTGCGCAAGCGATATCGATCTCCGGCGCAGCAGCGAGCCCCAATATGGGGTATCACACGTCTCCAGCGGTAGCATTCCTGCTGACTATATTTAATGTGCGTCTTGGCTGGTGGTTTCCGAATCCGAAAAAATCCGAAAAATCTTCCTCACCCTGGTTCAGCTTACGTTATCTGGTTAAAGAACTATTCGGCGGTGCTGACGACAATTCAAAATTCCTGATGATTTCTGATGGAGGGCACTTCGAGAATCTGGCCGCATATGAACTGATCCAACGTCAGTGTCGAGTGATTATTATCAGCGATGCAGAGTGCGATCCAGAGCTGAAACTCGAAGGGCTCGCAAGATTAATCCGCATGTGCAAGTTGGACTTCGGAACCGAGATTGTAATTAACGACGTTAACAATATCCGTCTGAAAATGAAATCGAACTGGAGCCGCTTTCGTTTTGCCATCGGCCGCATCAATTATGGTAACGATAAGACGGGTGTGCTTATTTATCTGAAGGCTTCAATGAGTGGTAGTGAGGATACTGCAATACGGCAGTACATGGACAGTCACCCAGAGTTTCCGCATGAATCGACGAGTGATCAGTTCTACGGCGAAGACCAGTTCGATAGTTACCGGCGTCTGGGTAGGGAGGTCGCCGGGTCTGCATTCAAATCGTTTAATGGCGAGACGGATTTCAATGTTATCGCAAACGAACTTTTGAAAGAGTTTTCTTCGCCATCAGCAATAGGCGTTTGACCTATCTTGAATAACTCTGCCCGGTTAGGAAGACTGCGCCAACAGCCGTTATTGCGAATTCAGCTTGAAATTGAAAGTAGCACGACGTTGTGTGGGGCATTTAGCCCCGGGTATGAATGGCCATTGATACAATCATTAGGTGGTCTAAATGCGTAAGTTGCTGCGCCGAAGTACATCCCCGCTAGTGTATATAGGGGGAGGGGATTTTCTGAGTATGGCAAGCCATAACAAGTGAAAAAACGTCTTGATATGAGCCGAGTTTATGATAGTGTAGATAATAGGTTTTCTTAAAACTGTGGAGGAAAATATGAACTTAATCATCAGTCTCATCATATATCTGGTCGTCTTCGGAATCATCTGGTGGCTTATCAGCATGTTGCCGCTACCGGCACCAGTGGCGCAGATCGTCCGTGTACTTTTCATCATATTGCTGATCGTGATCGTTCTTTCGGTGTTTGGTATTCTTCCTGGTGGTTATCTGCCAGCAATTCGCCTATAGCCAGCTTACTTATTGGTATTGAGTGTCGAAACGGCGCGAATGAAAACGTGGCGTGGAAATGCTCCTAATGCACGCCCATAAAGCGCGGGTTGATGGTAAAGCAATCCGTCGGTCACTTTTTGGAGACTGGCCTCGGGTTAGGTTGCAATCTAAAATTGGCATACCCCTGAGAGGTTATGCGAAATTGGGATGAGACACCAAACCAGACAATTTGTTAAAGGTGGTCAGTTGCCAAAGTGCCGACGCACCATTTGTTTCATAAGGGCTCTCATTTCTGCCTCAGATGCGTGAATGGTAGTTTCATAAACTTTACTGGCAATACTGGAGAACACTTTGAGTAATTTCGGGTCAAAGTGGGTGCCCGAGCCTTTCTGAAGGATGTCCATTACCTCGGTTAGCGGTAGCGGGTTCTTGTAGGGGCGTTTTGAACACAGGGCGTCAAACACATCAACTATGGCAAATATGCGTGCAACTAAAGGGATGGCCTCACCGGCTAGTCCGCGCGGATACCCTGAGCCGTCCCATTTTTCATGGTGGCCAGCTACTACCTGTCTAGCGCCATCTAGCCAGCCACTGCCAGTGATAATTTCTTCTCCGATTGTAACGTGAGTGCGCATCACTTTCATTTCATCATCTGTCAGCTTTGCTGGCTTGAGCAGAAT
>JBKJQT010000186.1:0-3026 GCA_046593855.1 Candidatus Nitrotoga sp.
CGAAAGCAATATGGTGAAATTTCTATTTTGGTAAATAACGCGGGCATTACCCGCGATAACCTGTTAGCGCGCATGACCGATGAAGAATGGGACGACATCATGTCGACCAACCTGAAATCTGTGTTCCGAATGAGTCGCGCCGTACTGCGAGCCATGATGAAGGCACGCCATGGCCGCATTATCAATATTTCCTCGGTGATAGGTAGTATGGGCAACGCGGGACAAGCTAATTACGCCGCCTCCAAGGCTGGCATCATCGGTTTCAGCAAATCGCTGGCTCGCGAAATCGGTAGTCGTAACATCACCGTTAATTGCATCGCACCCGGTTTTATCGCTACTGATATGACCGAAGCATTGTCTCAGCCACAACGCGAGAAACTGGTTGAACATGTGCCGTTAAAACGCTTTGGACAAGTGTCCGATGTTGCTGCCACCGTAGCATTCCTTGCCGGTTCAGGTGCGGCTTACATCACCGGCGCGACCTTACATGTAAATGGTGGCATGTACATGGAGTGAGGTAAATTTCAGTCGCACTTTATCCCTGCCCAGACAAACGACTCTTTTCAAATTCCGGCGTTAAATGCTGTACCCAGCGCATGTAAGTCTTGAGAGCAAACGTCAGGTTGCACTCTGCCCTTATCTCTACCAAATTACAATCCGACCACTTATAGCGCTGATTACCGAATGCAAAGCATGTTGGTCTCTTGTTCAAAGTATCTTCCCATGCGTAATTCCTCCATACTTTTTAAGTTTTGCTAACACAGTCCTCAGCTATCCGCATCAGGGCACAACGTTCATACCTCCAAACAACGAGTCTCATTGCCCTGAACATTACTCTGTTTACTTTAAAACAAACGTTTGATACACTTGTTTTAATAATTATAAAGAGGAGAAGAATATGACCGTCGTTACGCCCGATAAAGTCTACCTCTCTCCAGCGTTAATCATTGAGCACCTCTTTGCATGATTACTGAGACAAAAATTAACTTAAGTGAGCAGACACGCGAACGCTTGCTTGCGGCCGCTCGTGTGGTTTTCTGGGAAAACGGCTTTAAAAATGCCACAGTACGTGAAATTTGCCGCCGTGCAGAAGTGAATATTGCAGCGGTAAATTATTATTTTAGCAGCAAGGAATCTTTATTCGCTGCCACCTTGAATTTTGAGCCTTTGCTAAAATTATGTAATAGAATCAATCAAGATTCAATCTGCGCCCAAGTGCAGTTACATAATTTCATCCACGATTTTTTGATGCAACTGCTGGATGAAAAGGAATTCTCAGTGCAATGTCAGTTAATGGCCCGCGAAATGGCAGAGCCGACTCCAGTGCTAGAGAAGATCGTGCAGGAGGCCATCGCACCGATACATAAGTTTGTCGCTAATTTGGTGCGCGCAATTGTAGGTAAAAAGATCAGTGAAGCAGAATTGCGCCGTTGTGTGTTCAGTATTTTCGGCCAGTGCGTGTACTACCGTCATGCACAACCAGTCATTCAGCGATTGCATCCAAATTTGAGCTATGACCACAAAGAAATCGAAGCTATCGCGAAACATATCGGGGAATTTTCTCTTGCTGGTTTGAAGCAAATTACTCAAAACAAATGTCCATGACAACCTGCGCTTAGCCATTCAGAAATTATTCTGAATATATTTAAGAAAATTGTTATTTTTACGGATGACTTGGTTAAATTGAGGAAAATGATTTACTGGAGATATACATGAAACAAGACGCTTTCTTGTCAGTTTGCAAGGCAGCTTGTGCGGTCATATTTTTTCCCATACTGCTTTCAGGTTGCAATTCTGGTGACAATCAACCAAAGACTGCAGCGGCTACAACTCCTCCGCCTCCCGAAGTCGATGTAATCACTGTTACTCGAAGCTCAGTAGTTCTGACTCAAAACTTGCCCGGCCGCCTGCAAGCATATCGCACAGCCCAAGTACGAGCGAGGGTGGAAGGAGTGGTTGAAAAACGAAAGTTTATCGAAGGCAGCAATGTTAAAGAGGGAGATTCGCTGTATCAGATTTTTTCACGCAACTATCAAACAACCTATGATGCGTCCAAAGCAGACGTGGCTGTGGCCCGCCAGACACTGGCGCGTTATAAATATCTTCTGGACGCAAAAGCAGTGAGTCGGCAAGAATATGAATTGGCAGAAGCCAAGCTCAAACAGGTCGAAGCAGCCTTTTCCAAGGCACGGGAAGATTTGGACAACACCCGTGTACCTGCTCCTATTTCGGGTCGCATAGGGCGCTCCCAAATTACCGAAGGGGCACTTGTAGGCCGTATCGAAGTTACGTTACTTGCAACTATCGAGCAAGTCCATCCTCTTTATGTAAACTTCACGCAATCGGGTGCTGATACTCTCCGCCTCCAGCAGGCAATTAAAGCTGGCAAGTTGACGCGAACCGAGTCAGCTGGAGTGGAGCTAATTCTTGAAGATGGAAGTATCTATTCCCAATCGGGCAAATTTCTGTTCTCAGATTTAGCCGTTGATCCCAGCACGAATAGCGTTTCACTCCGAGCAGAATTTCCAAACCCTAAACAAGAACTCCTACCCGGGATGTTTGTTCGTATTCGCTTTCCAGAAGCGAATGTCGACAACGCTCTCAAAATACCTCAACGCGCACTGCTAGCGGATGCACAGGGACAATTTGTGATGATTGTAGATCCCCAGAGTAAGGTGGCAGTTCAGCGGGTTAAAACGGGCAGTATGGCGAGTGGGGATTTCATCATCACCGAGGGGTTAAACGGCGGGGAACAGGTAATTGTCAACGGTTTGCAAAAAGTGCGGCCGGGCAGCGTTGTGAAGCCCGTACCTTTAAATCAAGCTGCAAATGCAAGTACCCCAGTGGCAATAGCCCAAGCGAAAAAATAGAGGGCTGACGTGCTAGCTAATTTCTTTATAGACCGTTCTATCTTTGCGTGGGTCATCGCCTTAATAATCCTGCTTGGCGGAGGACTCGCGTTACGCAGCTTGCCGGTTACCTCTTATCCGGCTGTAGCTCCTCCGGCTCTGGCGATTACACTTAGC
>JBKJQT010000204.1:0-3958 GCA_046593855.1 Candidatus Nitrotoga sp.
GTGCCAAATTATTGAGCGCCGCTAACGTAATCAGCATGAGGGTCGTCAAACGCTGCTGCCCTTCAATCACATCGAATGTTCTGCTATCTTTCGATTGCAACACAAGGTAACCCATATAGTGCGCCGGTTCGCCGTCGGCCTGAACAACCCCCATGATATCTGCCCACAAATCTCCCCATTCATCTTCCGTCCAACTATAGTCCGGCTGAAAATGAGGTATGCGGTAACTTAAACCACTACTGATCAACTTGCGATACGTATTATTTTCCGTATTAAAATCAGTTACAGACACGTTTCGATCTCCTGATTTAGTACACCCGCGCCTTAAGCGGAAATGATTCGACACTCAATGGCTTCAGCCGAACCGGCTTGTAATCCAGTTTTTGTCCTTCGCTAAAATATAGTGAATGCTTCAGCCAGTGATCGTCGTCGCGTTCCGGGAAGTCATCGCGCGCGTGGCCGCCACGACTTTCTTGCCTCGCCGCGGCAGAAACCATGGTAGCTTGCGCCACTTCGATTAGATTATCGAGTTCCAATGCCTCCACGCACGCAGTATTAAACACCTTACTCTGATCATTAATCATGGTATTTTTAACGCGCTCGGCCACTGTGCGAATCTTTTCCACGCCTTGAGTCAGCAAATCAGGAAAGCGAAATACACCGCAATGATTTTGCATCACGCGCCGCATTTCTGCCCCCACTTCGGCCACACTCTCACCATTTTTTTGTGATCTCAGCCTTGCAAGACGCGCCAGCGGACGCTCTGCAGCATCATAGGGCAATGGTTTGGGATGCGGATTACGCTGCAAATCCTCAATAATCTGCCGCGCAACTTCACGCCCGAACACCAACAGATCAAGCAATGAATTGCAACCCAGCCGGTTAGCACCATGCACTGACACGCAAGCGCATTCACCCACCGCATAAAACCCCTGCACCACTTCTTCTGGCCCTGTTTTATAAGGGGCGACCACTTGGCCATGATAATTAGTGGGAAGGCCCCCCATCATATAATGCGCAGTGGGCACCACTGGAATGGGATCCAGAGCCGGATCAACATGGGCGAATTTTAGGGAAATTTCACGGATACCGGGCAGACGCTGACGGATGACAGCATCACCAATGTGGTCCACTTTCAATAAAACATGATCGCCATGTTTACCACAACCGCGCCCTTCCTTGATCTCAGTAGCGATGGCGCGTGACACCACATCGCGGCTGGCGAGGTCTTGAGCGTTTGGCGCATAGCGCAACATAAAGCGTTCACCGTCTTTGTTAATGAGATAGCCGCCCTCCCCGCGTACACCTTCGGAAATCAGCACGCCCGCACCGTACACGCCAGTAGGATGAAACTGGAAGAATTCCATGTCCTCCAGCGGAATGCCGGCACGAGCTGCCATACCCAGGCCGTCGCCGGTATTAATGTATGCATTGGTGCTAGACTGAAAAATGCGCGCCGCACCTCCGGTAGCAAACAGCGTGGCGCGCGCCTGCAAAATCATCACCTCACTGGTTTCAATTTCCATCGCCACCACGCCAAGCACATCGCCGTCTTCGTCGCGTATCAAATCCAGAGCCATCCACTCCACGAAAAAAATGGTATTGGTCTGGATATTTTTTTGATACAACGTATGCAGCAAGGCATGGCCAGTGCGATCAGCAGCAGCACAGGCGCGCTGCACTGGGGACTTGCCATAGTCTTGCATGTGACCGCCGAATGAGCGCTGATAAATTTTGCCATTTTCCAAACGATCGAATGGCATGCCGAAGTGTTCCAGTTCATACACCACTTCCGGCGCCGCGCGACACATGAATTCAATGGCATCTTGATCGCCAAGATAATCCGAACCTTTCACCGTGTCGTACATATGCCAATGCCAATTATCCTCGCTGAGGTTACCTAACGATGCCGCAATACCGCCTTGCGCCGCTACCGTGTGCGAGCGCGTGGGAAAAACCTTGGACAATACCGCCACCTTCAAACCCGCCTCAGACAATGCCAAAGCCGCGCGCATCCCCGCGCCACCCGCCCCCACGATTACCACGTCAAATGCGCGTTTTGCCACTGCCATTACATTCCCCACAAAATTTGTACCGCCCAAATCGAATACAACAGCAGCGCCATTATCACCAGAACATATATAACCAGGCGTATTTTTGCCGGCTTGACGTAATCCATAACAATGTCACGCACCCCAATCCATGCGTGGTAGAAAACGGCAAACAGAAACAGCAACGAGAACGAACGCATCATCAAGTTCGAAAACAGCCCCGTCCATGTATTGTAATCGAGGCCGACCCAGGCATCGCTTTCAAAATGGGAATGTAGCACCACATAGCCCGCAATGAAAAGCGTATAGGCCACCATCAGAACAGCGGTAACACGCTGCACCAACCAATCACGCAATCCATAATGCGCGCCGGTTACGATGCGATCTACCATAGCCATTTCCCTATCAGCAAGGTTAAACCCAAACTCACAAAAAACACCCACTTGCTGCTGGCACGCGCCTGCGCCAGCCCAACGCCAATATGCATGTCAATCGCCAGATAGCGGATTCCGGCGCAAAGGTGGTGTAAAAAGGCCCACAGCAAGCTGATTAAAATTAATTTACTTAATGGATATCGCAGCACCGTGACCAACTTAGTATAAGTTTCAATAGAAAACAAGCTGTATTGCAACATACTTAGAAACAGAGGCAAGGCCAAGAACAGCAACAATCCGCTAACACGATGCAAAATAGATACAAAGCCTGACATGGGCAGTTTTATCAAGCGCAAATCAAGATGTATAGGACGATTTTTATTCATTGGCGCGCACGAAGTGAAGTAATAACCCAACGATTGTAATTTTACGCATAATGAGTAATTAATTATAAATCAGAAATTTAAACGACCAATGGATATCTAAAATAAGGAACGAGCAAGCATACCCTATTGCTAGCAATGAATTGCTCTTTTATCCCCACAGGCTGTCGAATCTTTCACTCTTCAAAAATGGTGGCCAGCTAGTTATGAGATAGGTTAGAAAATAGAGTCTGATGTTTTTGTAAAATACTTGGACGCGAACTGATTGAAATCAGGATGGAGCGCGATCTGCTAAAAAATGGCGACCTATTTTACGTAGGGTACTCACGGTAAAGTACGATCGAACGGGGAAATTACGACAACATTTTCCGGTGACGTTGATAAACCGGGTTGTTAAGGTTTCGGAGCCCGGGTTTTATGAAAAGCAACTTGCTGCTTAACCCGTTGGACTCTTCTGATGCAAATCGACCTCAAATAACGATTGAGCTCATTGAATGAGTTCATCCTATTTTTTATACCACAGTAAGGCTAAATCTAAATCTATCTAGCATTGCGATGTGCTAAGAAATCTACCTGTTGCAGTTTAACAAGTGCGCGAATATCTTCCCCAACAGGCTGATAGAGAGGACGAATCTTGCTCACGACAATATCATTCGCTTCTTTAATATCGTCAGCGCGTAAAGCAATTAATACTTGTTTAAGACCCTCATTAATGAATCTGTTTCTGTTAGCGGCAAATTTCTCGGCTAGTATTTTTTCTGCGGGCGTGAGATGGTTAGCCATGTAGGCATCCCAAGTTTTTTCTATTTCCGCCATATTCTCTTCGACCTGTGCAGTATTGTGGATAATAACCTCGTGCGTCGGCGTTACCAAGGTGGTCGCGATTGCGAGCCGGGTTTCCAGTAAGAGCAATTCAATTTGCGCCACCTGTTCAAGCGGAATAATGCGATCCTGCTGGATAGATTTTAGACCTTGTTCGGTCTTGCTCATTCCAACAATCAATAGTGGTAGCGCGCATAGCATCCCAAACAGGAGTGCCAGCCGAACCCGTCCGAAACCATTTACTATTACTGTGCCGCCCGTATGAGTATATTCTTCCTCAAAGTGTTTAAGGAATTCCATAAAATAAGGCTGTGTTCGTAAATCATGT
>JBKJQT010000212.1:0-4597 GCA_046593855.1 Candidatus Nitrotoga sp.
GCATCAGGGAACACCACTGATGCAGTTTTGAAAATATTTTTGACTGCCAGTGCAGAGGTTCGTGCTGAACGACGTTATAATCAGTTGATGGAAAAAGGAATGAGTGCTAATATTCCAGACCTTTTGGGAAAAATTCGCGCGCGCGATGAGAGTGATAGCCAGCGTATCGTTGCTCCCCTACAACAGATGCCCGGAGCCAGTTTGCTCGACAACACCGACTTAACTATCGAGCAAGCGGTGCAGGAAGTGCTAACACGTTACCATTCCATACATTAAGTACGCGCATGAGTTCGATATAAAAGTTGTATTGATGTACGTTTGATAGCCCCGCAATGAACTTATCGTTCGGGTTTTTTAACCAGCCCCGCCAGAAGCGGGTTTGTCTTGGATATCTTTATAAATGAATGCTAACGTTGCTGTAGTTGAGAATGATCTGGAAAGTTTTGCCTCCCTGTTTGAAGAAAGTCTGACGCGCAAGGAAATGCGCGCGGGCGAGTTGGTCACTGCGCATGTTGTGCGCATCGATCATAATGTGGTGGTGGTGAATGCCGGTCTGAAGTCCGAAAGCTTTATCCCCGTCGAGGAATTCTTCAACGCCGCAGGCGAAATTGAAGTAAAGGCTGGCGATTTCGTTACTGTGGCGATTGAATCGCTGGAAAATGGTTACGGTGAAACCAAGCTGTCGCGAGAGAAGGCCAAGCGCCTCGCTGCATGGATCGAGCTGGAAGAAGCGATGAAAGAAGGCAGAATCGTTGAGGGTTATGTCAGCGGTAAAGTTAAAGGTGGTCTGACTGCTATGGTTAATGGCATACGCGCATTTTTGCCTGGTTCGCTGGTGGATATCCGACCAGTTAAGGATACTGCGCCTTACGAAAACAAAACCATGGATCTCAAGATTATCAAGTTGGATCGTAAGCGTAATAATGTGGTCGTTTCGCGCCGTGCGGTGCTGGAAGCAAGTCATGGAGCGGATCGTCAGGCCATGATGGAAAACCTGAAGGAAGGCGCAATTGTCAAAGGTATTGTTAAAAATATTACTGACTATGGCGCGTTTGTTGATCTGGGTGGAATTGATGGCCTTCTTCATATTACCGACCTGGCTTGGCGTCGTGTCAAACATCCTTCTGAAGTGTTGGCGGTTGGCGATGAAGTAGAAGCCAAAATTCTTAAATTTGACCAAGAGAAAAACCGTGTTTCTCTTGGTATCAAGCAGATGGGTGATGATCCATGGACCGGCTTGGAACGCCGTTATCCACAAGGTACCCGGCTGTTTGGCAAGGTGACCAACCTGACTGACTATGGCGCATTCGTGGAAATTGAACAAGGCATTGAAGGTCTGGTGCACGTGTCTGAAATGGATTGGACTAATAAGAACGTACATCCTTCCAAGGTGGTACAGCTGGGTGATGAAGTTGAAGTCATCATTCTGGAAATTGATGAGCAGCGCCGACGTATCTCTCTTGGTATGAAACAGTGCAAATCCAATCCATGGGACGATTTTGCCTTGAATCATAAAAAAGGCGATAAGGTAAAAGGTCAAATCAAGTCGATTACTGATTTTGGTATTTTCATCGGCTTGGAAGGTGGAATTGATGGTTTGGTACATTTGTCTGACCTTTCCTGGTCTGTGCCTGGCGAAGAAGCTGTACGCAATTACAAAAAGGGTGATGAACTCGAGGCCGTGGTGCTGGCAATTGATGTGGAGCGCGAGCGCATTTCGTTAGGCGTCAAACAAATGGATGGTGACCTTTTTAATGGTTATATCGCAACACATGATAAGGGCAGTGTAGTAAACGGAGTGGTTAAGGCTATCGATGCCAAAGGCGCAACAGTTACCCTGGATGGTGATGTTGAGGGTTTCCTCAAGGCTTCTGAGGTGTCTGCTGACCGTGTCGAGGACATACGTAATCATTTGAAGGAAGGCGATGCAGTGAAGGCTGTGATTATTAACGTTGATCGCAAGAATCGCGGCATTAATTTGTCGATCAAGGCGTTGGTTAAAGCTGATGAAGCTGTCGTAATACAAAAGGCTGCTCCACCTCCACCTGCTGTAGATAACACATCTACGGCTGGAACGACCAATTTGGGTGCTTTGCTCAAGGCTAAGATGGACACCAGCAAGATTGACGCACAATAAGGAGTGATAAGAATGACCCGTTCTGATCTTATCGCAAAGTTGGCGGAGCGTTATCCGCAACTATTGGCCAAGGATGCTGATCTGGCAGTTAAAGTGATACTTGATGCCATGGCGGAAACCTTAGCGCGGGGAGGACGTATTGAAATCCGCGGTTTCGGCAGCTTTGCGCTGAATTATCGCCCACCGCGGATAGGACGTAATCCAAAATCGGGTGATAAGGTGCAGGTTCCAGCCAAGTATGTGCCGCATTTCAAGGCAGGTAAGGAATTACGTGAGCGGGTTGATTATCCATCTGCTTGAAGTCTGTTCTGAACTTTTTTAGATCTCAGGACAGTATAGTCGTAAGCATTATTTTGCAGGAAAAATTGACGGCCTGTCGTAAGATAGTGCCGTCAATTTTTTGCTCATTCGTGCTATTGTCGCAACGAAAAATTATTGCAGGTGGACATATGCGCTATATGTTTTGGCTGTTGCGGGCAGTATTGTTTCTAATTCTTCTTGGTTTTGCCATGAAGAATGACCAGCCTGTGGTGTTGCACTATTTTTTTGGCTATGAATGGCAATCATCATTGATACTCATTTTGTTGCTGTTTTTTGCCGTGGGGGTAAGTGTCGGTGTGCTTGCTGTGCTGGGCAATATTTTTCGGCAGCGTAGGGAAATTGCCATTCTAAAACGCGAATTGCGTTTGAAAAACAAACTTATCAGTGTCGGCGATAATACCCCACATATTCCATGAATCGTTGTGTGCTAAGACATTTAGCGTTGACTTCAGGCGATAGGTGATTGTGCAGTTTTATTGATAGATTATTTTTGGTTACCATACAAGATCTGGATTTCTCCGGGCAAGGCATGGATCCCCCTTTCTAAATTTCCCTATCAAATAAAATCTGTGTAAAAATCACTCGATTTATGAAATACTTAGGCTTATTAATTACATATAACTTTTTTAATCTGATTTGTTGTTTATGGAATTTGAGCTGTGGATGCTGCTGGTTTTTCCGCTGTTTTTCGGGATGGGATGGCTGGCAGCGCGCATAGATATCAAGCAAATGTTGTTTGAATCTAGTGCGTTGCCGCGCTCCTATTTTCAGGGACTAAACTTTTTGCTCAATGAACAACAGGATAAAGCTATCGAGGCATTTATTGAGGTAGTTAAGGTTGATCCACAAACGATTGAATTGCACTTTGCGCTAGGTAGTTTGTTTCGTCGTCGTGGTGAAGTAGACCGCGCCATACGCATGCATCTAAATTTGATTGAACGCGTCGATCTGGATGTAGACAAGAAACAACAGGCGTTATTTGAACTGGCGCAAGATTACCTTAATGCCGGAATATTAAATCGTGCCGAAGAGTTGTTTCTTAAATTACAGGCTACATCGTATGCTAGTGCCGCGCTAAATTTTTTACTCGAGTTGTATCAAAAGGAAAAGGATTGGTTCAAAGCGATTGACGTGACACACCGTCTGACTGTGTTAAGCGGTCAATCGCATGGTAAGGAAGCTGCTTTTTTTTATTGCGAATTGGCTGCAGCAGAATTAACACAGCAGCGAATCGATGCCGCGCGTATCCATTTGGATCAGGCGTTGGAAGCTAATCCTCAGTCGGTGCGCGCTACCATGATGTTGGGCGACATAGAAAATTTAACGCAGCATTTTGCAAACGCCATTGAAATCTGGCAGGGCATCGAAAAACAGAATCAGCAGTATCTGCCCTTGGTGGCTGAACGACTACTACAGGCTTATCGTCAGGCTGGACATGTAGATGAAGGCATGGACATGTTGCAGGGCTATCTGATCAAGTACCCTTCGTTGGATTTGATGAACGTGCTGTTTGATGCCATCCTGCAACGTGATGGTGCTGAAGCGGCATATAGGCTGGTACGTGATGAACTGCAGCGTAACCCTACACTACTTGGTCTAGATAAGCTGCTTGAGGCGCGGTTGTTGGAAGTATCAATCGAACACCGCGCTGACGTGGCGATGGTAAAGAATTTGGTTCATCAACGCACGCGTACGTTAGCAATGTACCGTTGTGCCAATTGCGGTTTTAAGGCGCGCCAGTTTTACTGGCATTGTCCGGCATGTCATGGTTGGGAAACCTATTCTCCACGCAGAAGTGAAGAAAATGGACAAAAAATATGAGCGACCCTAAAATTATTGTCGCGCTTGATTACTCTGATGCACAACCTGCACTGGAATTGGTGGCACGGCTGGAGCCTGCGTTGTGTCGCCTAAAGGTGGGCATTGAATTGTTTACCACAGCAAGGCCACGATTGATCCAACAGCTCATGCAGCGTGGTTTTGAAGTATTCCTTGATCTGAAATTTCATGATATTCCCAATACTACGGCACAAGCATGTAAAGCTGCCGCCGAATTAGGAGTATGGATGGTCAACGTGCATGCTTTGGGTGGACGTAAGATGATGGAAGCGGCGCGCGAGGCAATGAGCTTGTATAACC
>JBKJQT010000114.1:0-6391 GCA_046593855.1 Candidatus Nitrotoga sp.
CTGCGCGCCATGATAACGCGACTGGTTCAGCACAAAATCCTGGTTGAGTGGCCGAGTGGAATTTTCCATGCCCGGTTCACCGTGGTCAAGATAGCGCCACTCGTCAAACAGGTTGGGGCCAAAGCCGGTGCGCTTGATCGATTTCAGAAATTGCTTGGGGATAATCGCGTCCGTGTCCACGTTGGCACGGTCAAGTGGTACAACCAAGCCATCAATACGGATAAACTTATCCATTGTTATTTTCCATTGCTGTTCTTTACCTCATCCGCTTTTTTTTCAATCGTGCCTCCAACTTTGGACAAATCCTTGCCAAATCCTCCTACGGTATTACATCCTGTAACCATAACCAAGGACAACACCAACGCAATTTTAAACATTCTCATTTCCTCCTAGATGCAAAGTAATCCTAAAAATTTCTGACATCTACAAAATGGCCGGCAATAGCTGCTGCTGCTGCCATCTCAGGGCTCACCAAATGTGTCCTGCCACCCGGCCCCTGCCTTCCTTCGAAATTGCGGTTGGAAGTTGAAGCACATCGTTCACCTGGCTCCAATTTGTCCGCATTCATCGCAAGGCACATAGAGCATCCTGGCTCGCGCCATTCGAAACCAGCCTCGACAAATATTTTATCCAAACCCTCGCGCTCAGCCTGCCGCTTGACTAGTCCAGAGCCAGGCACCGCCATCGCCAGCTTTACATTGGCAGCAACGTGCTTGCCGCGCACCACCTCTGCCGCAGCACGCAAATCTTCAATGCGAGCATTGGTGCATGAGCCGATAAATACTTTATCAATCTGAATTTCGATAATCGGCGTATTCGGCTGCAATCCCATATACTTTAAAGAAAGATCAATACTGCTGCGCTTCACGGGGTCGCTCTCCCGTGCTGGATCAGGTACGTTGCCATCCACCGCCACCACCATTTCCGGCGAGGTACCCCAAGTTACTTGCGGTTTTATTTCTCCAGCATCCAGTTTCATCACCTTGTCGAACTGCACACCCTCGTCGCTATGCAAAGTACGCCAGTAGTCTGCTGCCTTGTCCCATAATTCACCTTGCGGCGCAAAAGGCCGACCCTTAAGATAGCTGATCGTAGTCTCATCCGCCGCTATCATGCCAGCGCGGGCACCTGCTTCGATGGCCATGTTGCATACTGTCATTCGACCTTCCATAGACAGCCCTCGAATCGCGCTCCCGGCAAATTCGATCGCATAGCCCGTTCCTCCCGCAGTACCAATTTTGCCGATCACCGCCAGCACCAAGTCCTTGGCAGTGACACCCTTACCGAGCGTGCCTTCCACCAACACCTGCATGGCACGGGCTTTTTTCATCAGCAAGCATTGTGTCGCCATCACATGCTCAACCTCCGATGTACCAATGCCAAACGCCAGCGCAGCAAACGCGCCATGCGTACTGGTGTGCGAATCACCACATACCACGGTCATGCCCGGCAAGGTCGCGCCCTGCTCCGGTCCAATGACATGCACGATGCCCTGGCGCACATCCGCCATCCTAAACTCGGTAATACCAAGCTCATCACAATTACTGTCCAAAGTCTCCACTTGCAGTCGTGAAATCGGATCGGCAATGCCCTGCGTGCGATCTGTAGTTGGCACATTGTGATCCGCCACAGCGAGCATGGAAGCTACACGCCAAGGCTTGCGCCCAGCCAGCCGCAAGCCCTCAAATGCCTGTGGACTGGTCACTTCATGTACCAAATGGCGATCGATATAGATCAACGTGGTGCCATCGGGTTCTTCATGCACCACATGGCTGTTCCAAAGTTTGTCGTAAAGAGTTTGTGTATCCATGCTCGCTTCCGTTTTATAGCGCGTGATTATGCCACAGCATGTGGGCTGTCCGCCACGGACAGCCGCTTTGACATAAGAATCTGGAGACGCAGTTAAATTTCCAATTCGAAGTGATTATGACTAATTTCACTTTTTGAAAAAACTGGGCAAAATTGAATCAAATGGCAATAAGATTTGGGTCATTCTTCTTCTTGCTGTTGCAGAGCCCACATTTGCGCATAAACCCCCTGTTTCACCAGCAACTCACGGTGCGTACCACGCTCAATAATGCGCCCACCATCCATTACCAATATCTGGTGTGCGTCCACGATGGTAGACAGGCGATGAGCGATAACCAGTGTGGTTCGATTATGTGCAACGTTGCGCAATTCATGCTGAATCACCTTCTCGGATTTTGAATCCAGCGCCGAAGTCGCCTCGTCAAAAATCAGGATGGCAGGGTTTTTGATGATAGCGCGTGCAATCGCCACACGCTGTTTCTCTCCACCAGACAACTTCAATCCACGCTCGCCCACCATGGTGTCATAGCCATCCGGTAACGATGTTATGAAAACGTGAATATGGGCCGATTGCGCCGCATGCAAAACTTCTTCACGCGAGGCTTCGGGGCGGCCATAAGCTATATTGTAATAAATACTATCGTTAAACAGCACGGTGTCTTGCGGCACGATGCCAATCGCGGCGCGCAAACTGGCCTGCGTCACCTTGCGAATATCCTGATTGTCTATCAGGATGCGACCTGAATTTACATCATAAAAACGGAACAGCAACCGTGACAAGGTAGACTTGCCCGCTCCACTTGAACCCACCACAGCGACCGTATGTCCAGATGGAATATCAAAACTGATATCGAATACAATCTGTCGCTTTGGTTCGTAAGAAAAACAGACCTGCTCAAAATGTACTGCTGCTTGATCAACCTTCAGCGCAACCGCATCTGGCGCATCTTGTATCTCACGATTTTCATCGAGCAGGCGGAACATTTTTTCCATGTCTACCAGAGAGTGCTTGATCTCGCGATAGACAAAGCCAAGAAAATGCAGTGGCATATATAGCTGCAACATGAAGACGTTAATTAGAACCAAGTCGCCTAGGGTCAGCTCGCCTTTTACCACTCCGTTCGACGCCAGCAACATCAACGCTGTCATACCGATGGCAATAATAGCGCTCTGCCCGGAATTCAACGTTGCCAGCGAAGTTTGATTCTGCACCGCCGAAGTTTCCCACTTGGTCATGTGTTCATCGTAGCGTCGCGCTTCATAATCCTCGTTACCAAAGTACTTTACCGTTTCATAGTTAAGCAGGCTATCTATTGCGCGCGTGTTTGCCTTTGAATCCATATCATTCATGGTGCGGCGAAATACCATACGCCACTCGGTAATGAATAAGGTAAAGACGATATACACTGTCAGCGTGATGAAAGTGATAACTGCGAACCACGCGTTGTATTTATAAAACAGGATTCCTGCAACCAGGCAGATTTCTAGTAGCGTCGGCAGAATGCTGAACAGCATAAAATTGAGTAAAAAACTGATCCCTTTCGTACCACGCTCAATATCACGCGATACGCCACCAGTCTGCCGCTCCAGATGGAAGCGGAGACTTAAGCTATGCAAATGAACAAACAGTTTGAGTGCCACGCGCCGTATGGCACGCTGGGTTACTTTGGCAAATACTGCATCGCGCAACTCACCAAACAGTGTGCTAAAGAGCCGCAACAAGCCATAGCCAACCACAAATGAAACCGGCACTAACAATATTGCTTTTGGCTTATCCAGAGCATCCACGATTTCTTTGAGCAACAGTGGCACCGCCACATTAGCCAGTTTGGCCAGCACCAGCAGCAGCAGCGCTAGCACAACACGACCCTTGAATTCAAGCAGGTAAGGCAGAAGGATGCGAATGATATTCCAATCGCCACGCGGCGCAGGAGTTAAGGAAGCAGGACGAGGGCGCATTATGATGTGAGGAAAATGAATAAGCGTATTATAGCCGCGTCACCCAATGCACGATTCCACAATTAAAGTGCAGGCGGCTAGTGAAGTGGTGTGCTCTTGATGAAACTTAATATTAAGCTGAACTGGTCTTCATCTGATCTGACAAAAGTGAAGTACTAGACTTTAATGCTCAAGGTTCGCACCACACCAGCAATAGATGACATCAACGCGGTGTATTTATTTCAGGCAGTGATGTCCGCTCTGTTTAGCTACGGCACAGACTTGGGAAGATTAAAGGCCGCTTAAACACACTGGAAGCCAAATCGCGAATGAAGTTATTGCAATCAGTGATATGCATTGCCGCACTTGAACACAAGCATGACGATGAAGTGCCTGCGGTGAAATTGAAACGATGCACCCTAACTACTTGGATGCGCAAGAACCTTTCTACGTATGCAATCTAAAAGGCGTAGGGCGCATCTACCAAAAGACGTTTAAAGTCGTTTATTTGCAAGCTGTACACGACTAACGCACTGATTACAGCAACTGATTTACTGTACGATCAAGTGCCGCCCTTTTATTCAAGCTACGACCTACCTATGCTGCATATCTTACGGATCACGAACCGAGTATTGTGACGATGTCACCTCAGGCTAACGGTACATGCGAACGCTTCTACAAAGCCATTGTGTAGGAATTTTACCAAACCATATTCTGAAAAAACATTATACCAATATGGATATCTCACAGAAAGATCTAGACGAATGGCTCGATGATTACAATAAGGCAGAATACATCAAAGTAAGGTTTGCAATAGCAGAACGCCGCTGGAAACTTTACTCCATTGAAAACTTCTTTGGAATGGAAAATTTTAAACCAAATTTAATCTACAGACACTCTAAAAATTCGGTAACTGTCAGATCAGATCTGAGCTAGTACATTTAAAGTATTTGATTCGTTTTCATCCAAACACTTGATCGTCGCAGTGCTTCCGTAATTTGACCGGCCGTCATTTGTTCTTCCACAACCCCAAGTAGATCTCTTCCTTCCTCATCGAGAGCAAGATCCCCCCCTTCTTCATCGACAGCTCGACCAGCAATATTTAGCCACATAAACGCTTCAATAAGGTCCTGCTCAACGCCACTCCCTTGAGAGTACATAATACCTAAATTAATTTGTGATGGCGCAAATCGCTGCTCTGCAGATTTACGAAATAAAGCCACAGCTTTCCGCTCGTCCTTTGCAACACCATAGCCATTATTGTACATATCACCTAGACAGAACTGCGCCTCTGGATCCCCCTGCTCCGCAGCTTTTCTAAAACACTTTTCCGCATTGGTATAGTCTTTACTCAAGAAAAAATTCAGCCCCTCTTTAAAATCAATTGATTCACTCATATTTACTTTCCTACACAGTTTTACTGTTAGCCTGTTCTAATATTCTTCTCGTACTACAGTTTTTTACCGACAATCAAACTGTTCAATCTTGCATGCCCGACATACTTAAAAAAAGCAAAAGTAATCTACGTAAACTCATTAAACCCAGATTGCCCATTTAAATCACGAGCCCAATAAAATCATTGGGATTTATAATGGTATCCATTGGAAATTTTCCTTATTTCTCAATGATGCAATGTTCTAATGGACAATCTGGGTTAAATTATACGAGCTTGCTTACAGTTAATATTGTTTTTACAGTACCTTCAAAAACTTTACGCAGCCCCCCCGCTCTCCTCCTTTTCTGGATGAGCGCCTAAAAATCTCGCGCATCTTTCGGCAACCGCCATAAATGCCTTTGTTGAATGAGATTCTGGGTAAGCCTGCACAACAGGGACTCCTTTATCCGCACAAATTGTTATCTCGCTATCGAGCGGGATAGCACCAATAAATGGCACGCCCAGTTCATTCGCGACCCTTTCTCCTCCGCCCTTCTTGAATACGTCAATCTCACCACTGCAGTGTGGGCAGATCAGGCCGCTCATATTCTCAACAATTCCGATAATGGGTGTATTTCTTTCTTTTACAAAAGAGATCATTTTCCTTGCGTCAAGAAGCGCAACATCCTGCGGGGTGCTTACAACAACAACCCCATCCAGATTGGGAATAAAATCCATGATCGTAATATGTTCATTTCCCGTGCCGGGTGGTAAATCTATTATCAGGAAATCGAGCTTTCCCCAAGTAATATTCCCGAGAAGCTCAATGATAAATTCATACTTTACCGCATCTCTCCAAACAACTGGCTCGTTCTGGTCTTCTATCAACAAGCCTAAAGACGCAACCTTTAACCCTGCAGGCATGATGTGCGGAGCTATACCGTCTTTATCCCCGCGCAGTCTTACATTTTCAATACCAAGCATCTTTGGAATATTTGGCCCATGCAGGTCAGCATCCGCCAAACCAACCTTGTAACCCAGTTTTTCCAAGGCACAGGCGAGGTTAACCGTCGTGGTACTTTTGCCCACGCCGCCCTTGTTACTGCCGACAAGAACTTTGTACTTGATATCCCCCATCCGCTTATTAATCAACATTTTTTATGAGCAGCACGGTCCAGCTTGCAAGTATCATTTTCGTCACAAGTTTGACAGCCATGGAAATATCCACAGTCCTTCGCTGGCGCAGCTACTGTCCGGGTGTCCCTCATG
>JBKJQT010000388.1:0-2833 GCA_046593855.1 Candidatus Nitrotoga sp.
GTTATTGGCCTGTTCATGAAAAACTGGGAAGATGACGATAGTGACGAGTACTGTTCCTCGCGCCAGGATCTGATAGATGCAGTCTCCATCGCCGACACCATAGGTATCCCCATCGAAACGGTAAATTTCGCCAAGGAATACAAGGATCGAGTATTTAACCATTTCTTGCGCGAATATGCGGCCGGGCGCACACCCAACCCGGACATCCTGTGCAATTCTGAAATAAAATTTAAGGCTTTTCTAGAACACGCAATCAATATGGGCGCAGATTCCATTGCCACTGGACATTATGCGCAAATACGTAAGGTAGACGGCAACTATCAATTACTCAAAGCGATAGACAGCAGCAAGGATCAAAGCTATTTTTTATATCGCTTGAATCAGACTCAATTGTCCAAGGCGATGTTCCCTCTGGGCATGCTGCTCAAGTCGCAGGTGCGAGAAATCGCACGCCAGCACAATCTATCTAACTACGCCAAAAAAGATAGTACTGGAATCTGCTTCATTGGCAAGCGTCCATTTCGCGAATTTCTTAACCGCTACCTGCCTGCTCAACCCGGCCCGATATACACACTCGATGGTCAAATGGTCGGAGAACATATGGGCCTATCGTTCTATACCATTGGCCAGCGTCAAGGCTTAGGTATCGGCGGACAAGGCCTACCTTGGTTCGTGGCAGCCAAAAACATTGCGAACAATCACTTGATTGTAGTGCAAGGACACGATCATCCAGCTTTACTGTCCACATTTCTTGATGCAACAGAAGTGCACTGGATTAATCACCATATACCTGATATTACGCGCGACTACACCGCTAAGATCCGTTATCGCCAAGCCGATGTAAGTTGCCACTTCAACACGATATCTGACACCCTTAGCAGCTTTAAATTCAGTGAAGTACAATGGGCCGTTACCCTAGGGCAATCGGTGGTAATTTACGATGGCGAAATTTGTTTAGGTGGCGGCATCATTGCAAATAATCGGTAATAATGGAGAACAATACAAACAACTTCTCTTTAAGATCACCAATCCATTACTTTAAAAAGCAAAGTTTCAAAAATCCGACCAGTTGCAATTGTCAATTGCAACAGTTTTTTGTAAATGAACAAGTTGAATATCGTGTTAATTAGCCCCGCTTTAGGCTAGCCCATATGTAACATGACTTTCTGTTTCGTCCTTCAATGGACGACTGACTACCAGTAGCATCATTTCTAGCGATATGCCGTTAATATTTGCTATTTTTTCCAAGGATTATCTCGATGATACTGACCGCACTCACCGCAATATCTCCATTGGATGGCCGCTACCACGGCCAGATAAATTCATTGCGCACTTATTACAGCGAATTTGGCCTGATTTACTATCGAGTTCTGATCGAAATCGAATGGCTCAAAGCGCTCAGTTTGGAGGTGGGAATTCCTGAAATCGAACCGTTCTCCGCCGCAACCCTTGCATATTTTGATCAACTGATCGCACAGTTTAGTGAAGCTGATGCTGAACAAATTAAAACTATAGAAAAACGTACAAACCATGATGTGAAAGCGATCGAATACTGGTTACGTGAAAAACTCTCAGGCAACCCGGAAACAAGTAGCAAGCTAGAATTTATCCACTTCGCCTGCACTTCAGAAGATATTAACAACCTAAGCCATGCACTAATGTTATTGAATGGGCGCAACGAAGTTATGCTACCAACGTTAGATAATCTTATTAACTGCTTACGCGACCTTGCTCATCAACTGGCAGACCTCCCTATGTTATGCCGCACTCATGGACAAACTGCCACGCCAAGCACACTCGGCAAAGAAATGGCCAATGTAGTACATCGCCTACAACGTGCACGTACCCGTTTGGCCAGCGTAGAAATACTAGGGAAAATCAATGGCGCTGTAGGTAACTACAATTCTCATGTGACATCTTATCCTGAGGTGGATTGGGAATCTTTTGCACAACGATTTGTCATGGCTCGTGGAATCACTTTCAACCCATATACCATTCAAATCGAACCACACGATTACATGGCCGAATTATTCGATGCCTACGCGCGTACCAACTCCATCTTGATCGATCTCAACCGCGACCTTTGGGGCTACATTTCACTGGGCTATTTCAAACAAAAAATGATAGCAGGTGAGGTCGGCTCCTCCACTATGCCACATAAGATTAATCCAATAGATTTTGAAAATTCAGAAGGTAACCTAGGTTTAGCGAACGCTCTGCTACGCCATCTTTCCGAGAAACTACCAATATCGCGCTGGCAGCGCGATTTAACCGATTCCACGGCACTACGCAACATGGGCGTGGTGCTGGGCTACACATTGCTGGCTTATAAGTCTTGCCTAAAGGGATTGAATAAACTGGAAGCAAATCCGCAACGTATGGTAGAAGATTTAAACAATAGTTGGGAAGTATTGGCAGAACCAATCCAAACTGTAATGCGGCGCTACAACATCGAAAACGCCTATGACAAACTTAAAAAACTAACACGCGGCAAAGGCGGCATCAACCGCGACAGCCTGCATGCTTTGATCCGTACCTTAAACATTCCAGAAGCGGAAAAGCAACGCTTGTATATATTAACACCAGCCACCTATACTGGTAAGGCCAGTGAGTTAGCAAAGCGTATCTGAATCACATAATCCCACTTAAAAACTTTTATCTATATTTCCTTATAAATAAAAAACCCTCTCACAATGGAGAGGGTTTTTTATTTATGAGGAGTCTGACGATGACCTACTTTCACATACGTATGTACACTATCATCGGCGCAAAGTCGTTTCACTGTCCTGTTCGAGATGGGAAGGAGTGGGGCCAACTTGCTATGGTCGTCAGA
>JBKJQT010000145.1:0-5933 GCA_046593855.1 Candidatus Nitrotoga sp.
AGGTCAGCGGAATACCTGTTGTTGTCTGTTCCGGCACGGCAATGAGCTTATCCGTCAAAGCAGAGCCACCAAATCCAGTCAGGTCAACGCTGATAACTCGGTGTTCAATTGCACCCAATGCCTGTGCCACACACTCTGCTGCTGCAAGTTCAGCATAATGGCGCTGCCCATAATCCACACTCAACGCATGACAAATGTAGCCCTGCTGTTTCGCCATAGCCATCACAGTGGCTGAATCCAGGCCGCCTGATAACAATACTAATGCATTCTTCATGTTCCCTGCTGACCGCCCCACAATAACTTGTGCAATTGTACTTGCAGGCGCACCGTCAAACTATCGCGCAAAATCCAATCGGCCAGTACTGTAGGTGACAATAGATCTTGTGCGGGTGAAAATAATACGGTGCATTTGTCAGCCAGATTATGTTCTCGCAACACCTGCTTGGCCCATATATAATCAGACTCATGGCATAGGACAAATTTGATTTCGTCGTGTGCATGCAACGCAGTAAGATTGCTCCACAAGTTCTTTTCCACTTCGCCTGATGCTGGGGTCTTGATGTCTAGGACCTTCATCACACGCACATCGACACCAGACACATCTAACGCCCCGCTAGTTTCCAGCGACACCTCATAACCTGCATCGCACAGGGCACTAAGTAAAAACAGAGAGTTTTTCTGCGCCAGCGGCTCACCCCCAGTAACCGTAACAAAGCGCGTATGATGCAGTGCCACGGCAGTAAGTATTTCCGCAATTGACATATTCTGTCCACCGCTAAAAGCGTAAGCAGTATCACAGTATGAGCATCGTAGCGGACAGCCAGTCAGACGCACGAAGACGGTTGGCAAGCCGACGCGGCTCGTTTCACCTTGTAAGGAATAAAAAATTTCAGTGATGCGCAACTGCTCGCTGACGGAGCACGTAATCATGGAAATTTGCTTTATTTAAGACGTGCCAGCATGTCTCATGGCTTAATCGGCCGGGGGGGCACGGCTGCCTCAAGCTTTTCAAAACGGCGTACGCGGGTATCCAAATCAATATAAGAATCTCTCTGCCGCTTCTCCGCATCTTGCAGAGTATGCGCTAACTCTTCGTTCTGCCCCCGTAACCTGCGCAATTCAGCTTTCTGTGTCTCAATCTGCGCTTGAAGATCGAGTATCTCACGGGTTTGCTGCTTACGGCTCTCGATCTGTTGCTTTATGGTGTCAGCTTGCTGCTTGATTGTTTCAGTTTGCTGCTTGCCGCTACCTTCCAGGTTGGACATACGCTCTTTTAGTTGACGGATTTGATTATGTGCCTCTTCATCGGTGAAGAATGCAGCATGTACAGAGCATGCTACAAGGGTACTCCATCCGGCAAAAAATAAAGCGGGGAGTTTCATGCTGGTCTATTTTGAAGAGTAGTTCAAATCAGTACGACGATTTTGAGACCAAGAAGACTCATCATGCGCTTTATCTTTAGGCTTTTCTTCGCCATAACTGATCGACTCAATCTGGCCTTCTCTAACACCACCCATTAGCAACCTCTTTTTTACTCCATCGGCACGACGCTGCCCCAAAGCCAGATTGTATTCGCTGCTCCCTCGTTCATCCGAATTGCCTTCCAGACGTACTGTACGATTTGAATGCTCAACCAAATATTCAGCATGTGCTTGCACGAGGGGCTTATCCTGTTCGGATATCGTATCAACATCGGATGGATAATAAATGACTCGCTTAGCCAGCAAACTTTTTGGATTTTTTAAGGGATCATTCGCATCAGATTCAGCTGAGCCTAAACCTGAGCCTAAACCTGAGCCTAAACCTGAGCCCGAACCCGAGCCCGAACCCGAACCCGAACCCGAACCCGAGCCAGGGTAAATTGTATCACCAGCAGCATTTGTAAGTGGGTGATCGCCTGCAACACCTGATGCATCGGGGAGAGAGGTTGCATCCATGGATGTATTATTACCATCTTTTTTAAGACCCCCTCCAGGAGGTTTAGCGCAAGCAACTAAAAAGTGTATCAGCAATATCCCCATCACTAATTTACTAACATTTTTCATTATATTCATAATATCTACTCTCGCAAAGTTGCTGCTTTAAGAAAGTGCTAACGTTAGCCGCAAACATCTTTTATCTTCAGGTCATCTCTTAATTCATCCTGTCAACCCTAACATCTGGTTGCGCGTAATTAGTAAGTGAAAACATACTAAAGAAATATACACACTCATTTCGAAATATCGGATAAAAAGGCACTTACTTTAGTGCGTCGAGACGCTTCTTGGCCTGATCAGCTATTTTGCTTCCGGGGTACTTAACGATTATTTGATTTAGGGTTTTCTTGGCACCCACTATAGCCTTAAGTTGATACTGGCTATCTGCAATACTTAACATAGCGTCTGGCACACTAGGGCTGGATGAATAATTGTTCACCAACAGCTGATAACTGTCCAATGCACTCTTGTAATCTTTCAACGCAAAATATGCATTGCCCATTTCATAGTGGATATTTTCCACTTGCTTCGATTCAGGATATTTTTTTAGAAATTCCTGGAAAGCATTAATAGCTTTCTGATGGTTACCCGCTTTAAAATGGCCATGTGCCAACTCATAAGCACGATTTTCCAAGTTAACAGTATCTGTTTCCAAGACATTCCCATTGACAGCTTTGATAGACGACGATGGTGGAGGTGCATTTCCACCTCCAGACGCTTTGGCAGGTTTAGAGGGAGACGGCACTGATGAGGTCCCCGCAACTATCGATTCAAAATTACGCAGGCTAGCATCCATATCAACATAGAAATCTTTCTGGCGTTTCTCCGCATCCTGCAAGTTGCGCAAGAGATCTTCATTCTGGCTACGCAACCTGCGTAACTCTGTGTTTTGGGCGTCATCAATCTTCGTTTGCAGATCAAGCATTGAATTATTTTGGTGCTTGTTTGAGTCTGCCTGCCCCTGCTTCGATTCTTGCAAGGTGTGCAGTAAATCTTCGTTTTGTTTGCCCAATTTTTGTATTTCTATGTTAAGTGAATTAACCTGTGCTTGCAGCTTATTTACAGAACTTGTTTGTTGCTTACTAATTTCTGCCTGCCGCTTCTCCACTTCCTGGACGTTATGTAACAACTCTTCGTTTTGATCTCGTAACATGTTTGCTTCGTCATTGTGGGTACCAATTTTTTTCTTAAGATCAAGAACAGCTACCGTTTCAACTTGGCGCAAACGGCTATTCATATCACTATTAAAATTTTTCTGTTTTTTTTCTATTTCCAGGACATTGTGCATCAACTCTTCATTCTGACTGCGTAATTCTGCGTTCTGAGCCTCTATATTTCCTTGAAAATTGTGTATAGAAGTGATTTGTTGTTTATTTAGCTCTAACTGCCGCTTTTCCATATCCTGTATGCTATGCGTTAATATTTCTTCGTTGTGACTGCGTAATTTAGGCAATTCCTCACTCAGTACCTGTATGTGCTTTTGCATTTCAATTGGAGATACCGCTTCAAAATGGCGCATGCGAGTATCTAGATCGATATAAACATCTTTCTGACGTTGATTCGCATCCTGTAATCTGTGATCCAAATCTTCATTCATGCCCTGCAGCTTGCGAAACTCTGCGTTTTGAGCCTCAATCTGTACTTGGAGATCCAACATAGCTTGAGTTTGTTGCTTACCGCTTTCTTCCAGCCGAGAGTTGTTTATCTTAAACTCGCCTTGCTGCTGGTCTATAATAGAATAAATTTGTTGCTTGCTGATTTCTTCCAGCTGAGAAATACGTATTTTAAATTGGGCTTGCTGTTGATCAAGCATTGCAATAACTTGTTGTTTGGCATTTTCTTCCAGATTTGACATACGCTCATTGAGCTGTGTTTGTTGTCCATACAAAGTGTTGGCTTGTTGTTTGGAAGTTTCTTCTAGATGAGAAATGCGCTCGTTGAGTTGCGCTTGCTGCTTGAGGGAAGAGTTGACTTGTTGTTTGGTGGTTTCAATTAGTTGCTTCCCATTTTCCTCAAGATGAGAAAAGCGCTGGGTGAGCTGCGTTTGTTGAGCGAAAAGAGAACTATATTGTTGTTTATTTATTTCGCCTTGCTTTTGACTGGTTTCAGTAAGTTGCTTGCTATTTTGTTCTATTTGAGAAATATGCGCCTTCAGCTGAGTTTGCTGATCAACCATACTCATAACCTGTTGTTTCAAGGTCCCAAATTGTTTTAGAATTTCAATCTGTTGTTTATTGCTTTCTTCTAACTGAGAAATGCGTACTTTCACCTGCGCTTGTTGATCTAATATAGTGCTAGTCTGTTTTTTATTAGCCTCCAGGAACCGCTTCTCTATCTCCTGTAAATTCTGGATCAACTTTTCATATTGACCACGTAAGTTGAGCAAATCTTTTTCGTGACTATTGAAAAGATTAGTCTGGCGCTTTTCCGTATTCTGTAATCTGTGATCCAAATCTTCATTCAGACCCTGCAATTTGTGAAATTCAGCGTCTTTAACCTCGATCTGCGAGTGCAACTCATTAAATAATTGGAATTGTTGCTTGAGGGTTTCAACCTGTTGTTTGTCAGCACCTTCGAGAGTGTTGAGGCGCCCCCCTAGTTGCCTGATTTGATTGTGCGCCTCATCATCACTAAATAAAGCAGCCTGAGCTTGCCCAATAACTATACTCAACCCTGCAAACAACAAGTATTGAAACTTCATGCCTGACTTACTTGGCGTTATAGTTTAAGTCGGTGCGGCGATTTTGTGACCAGGCAGCCTCATTATGTGCAGTAGTTGTGGGCTTTTCTTCACCGTAACTAGTCGACTCAATCTGGCCTTCTTTAACGCCACCCGCCAACAACATCTTCTTTACACCATCGGCACGACGTTGACCTAGGGCTAGATTGTACTCACTACTCCCTCGTTCATCGGCATGGCCTTCCAAACGCACTGTTCTATTTGGATGTTCAGCTAAATACCTCGCATGAGCTTGCACTGTGCGCTTTTCCTGTTCTGGTACGGCATCAGTATCGTTTGGATAGAAAATACTGCGCTTAGCAAGCAAGCTGCTTGGAATATTGAGAGAATCTTCAGCGACTGCTTCCCGCGCTGCAGCTGACTTAGAAGCATCTCTAGCCGCATTCGCCTTAGCAGCATTCTGCGCAGCAGCTGCGTTATTCGCTGCGCGTGCTGCTTCCATCTCAACCGCAGCCTGTGCAGCAGATGCCTTGGCGGCTTCAACTTCCGCCGCTACCTTGGCGGTGTTTGCCGTTTCCCGAGCAGTTGCCGCACTAGCAGCTTCACGTGCTGCTGCCGCATCAGCAGCTGCCTGTGCGGCGGACGCTTTGGCTGCCCCAAGTTCTGACGCCACCTTGGCCGCATTAGCCGCTTCGCGCGCAGTAGCCGCACTAGCCTCTTCGCGTGCGGCTGCCGCATCAGCAGCTGCCTGCGCTGCAGCCGCCTTAGCTGCTTCAAGCTCAAGCGCAAGCTTGGCCGCATTAGTAGCATCCCGCTCTGATGCCGCACTAGCCGCTTCACGTGCCGCTGTCGCTTCAGCAGCTGCCTGCGCTGCAGCCGCCTTAGCTGCTTCAAGTGCAGCATTTTGCACCTCAGCAGCCTGAGCTGCTGCTAGCAATGCGGCCTCGTCTGCGGCAGCCTTTGCAGCAGCTGCTTTAGAAGCTTCCAAAGCAGCATTTTGGACCTCAGCAGCACGAGCCTCTGCCAATGCTGCCTCTTCTGCAGCCTTTGCAGCAGCTGCTTTTGAAGCTTCCAAAGCAGCGTTTTGTACTTCAGAAATACGGGCCTCTGCCAATGCTGCTTGTTCAGCTGCTAACTTTGCCGCTGCCTCTTCCGCTGCTAACTTTGCTGCTGCCTCATCAGCTGCTGCCTTTGCCGCTGCCTCTTCCGCTGCTAACTTTGCTGCTGCCTCATCAGCTGCTGCCTTTGCCGCTGCCTCTTCCGCTGCTAACTTTGCT
>JBKJQT010000349.1:0-13918 GCA_046593855.1 Candidatus Nitrotoga sp.
CCCGAAGCTCTACCTATGCCTAAGGTAGATGAGCCCACTTTGACTATGACCTTCCAAGTGAACAACTCCCCCTTGGCTGGACAAGAAGGCAAGTTCGTCACTAGCCGCCAGATTAAAGATCGTTTGACCAAAGAATTGTTGGTCAATGTGGCATTGCGTGTGGAAGAAACCGGTGAGACTGATTCTTTCTTGGTGTCGGGACGTGGTGAATTGCACTTGACCATTCTGCTGGAAAATATGCGTCGAGAAGGCTTTGAATTAGCAGTATCTAAACCGCGCGTAGTGTTTCGTGAAGTTAACGGTGAAAAAAGTGAGCCGTATGAAATGCTCTCTGTAGACGTTGAAGAAACAAACCAAGGTGTGGTGATGGAAGAATTGGGTCGCCGGCGCGGCGATTTACAGGATATGCAGTCGGATGGAAGAGGCCGCGTGCGTTTGGAGTATCGTATTCCGGCACGCAGCTTGATCGGTTTTCAAGGTGATTTTATGACCATGACCCGTGGCACCGGCCTTATCTCGCACGTATTCGACGACTATGGCCCGGTCAAGCCGGATATGCCAGGTCGTCATAATGGAGTGCTGATTTCTCAAGACAATGGCGACGCGGTGGCTTATGCCTTATGGAAATTGGAAGATCGTGGCCGCATGTTCGTCAGCCCCGGGGATAAACTGTATGAAGGCATGGTCATTGGCATACACACTCGCGATAACGACCTTGTGGTTAACCCGATCAAGGGCAAGCAATTGACCAATGTACGTTCGTCTGGTACGGATGAAGCAGTGCGCTTGACCACACCAATCCAGCTGACGCTGGAGTCTGCTGTTGAGTTTATTGATGACGACGAGCTGGTGGAAATCACTCCGCTGTCCATACGTGTGCGCAAGCGTTATCTTACTGAACAAGATCGTAAGCGTGCTTCCCGCTAGATAAATTTGCGCTCGGTTGGGGCGCTGTCTCGGAGGCGCAAATCCTCACGTAAGCTACTCCCGTTCTGACATTGTTTTTTCACATAAATAAGAAAAGCATTCCTTTTATTTTCTGAGGTGTGTGCAAAGAAACTTAGCCGTGTCTATAAGTTAAAAGCGGGTAGGGGAAGGATGTGCCCTGCTCGACTTAAAATAACCGCTACCAGTACCGTGTCCAGCAAGCATGAATTTCTCGCTTACGAGTTTAATGAGCGTAGGCTGTAGACAGGCGATGAAAAATAAAAGTGTAGCGTCGCCTTTATATTGGATAAAGGAAGCTCGCACTTCCTCTGTAGTCAGGCCTCTCGCTGGTTTTAAAGCTTTTTTGATATCGCTTATCAATCCATTTATTTGTAACGCATCTTAGAGCATCCTAGCGGCTCAACCTGTTCCATGATGGAGTTCAGCCAGCTCCACTTCAATGGTTTGCTGTACGCTTGCCGTGCTCCTCGCCTTACCAGATCGTCCAATATCAGCCCTATCTCGTGCTCTGCATTGACTGCCTGTTTGTGCTTATTCTTTCTTCTTAATCAAGTTCCCGCAGCATGCCGACCAGTAAAAAAATCTCCCCGGAGCGTGGTTGTCGGAGATAGTGCTAAATCAGGTTAAGTGTAAATGGCGCTGAAAAGTGGAACAAATGGTCAACGCACTCGCCCAGTCAGCGTTCATTCTCCCGGCTGTCATGGAGAGAATCACCTTCAGGGATTTATTAATCGCGGACGTCGTGCTGCTTTTTGTAATCAGTAATATCCTGCTGTATGCGTGCAACATCTTCCTCGTTCGATGTACGGTAAATCTGCTGTTGTGCGCGTATATTTGTCAGTTCTGTCTCAATCGTTTTCTTGTCCAAACGCACGCCGAAACCATTCGGCACCACGCCGATATTGAAAATACGGCTCAGCACCAGATCACCAACCTCGGCCTTGAAGTGAGACGACTCCCAGTAATACTTCATCTCATCGCGACTGCCTGCCGAAGGGATGTCCTCGGTGGTGATGGACGTGTAGTTGCTGAAATCATAGAGCGGGAAGACGGGTCTGTTCGGATGCTTGTTGGCGTCATCCGCCAGCAGCTGCACCAGGGACCGTTTTCCGTTTTCGATGCCTGGCCATTCGCCTGTCGCCGCGGCTATCTCCAGCTGGTGCACATGCGCCGGCGTAATGTACACCACCAGTTCAATATCGTGGACACGACAGAACGCGATGATGCGCTGGATATAGCCCAGCGAAGTGATTGGATCGGTCTGGGCATCAGGATTCTGCTTGGTGTTGTGCGCCGCATTTTTCGGGATGCGCCACTCCAGCTTATAGCGTATTTCCTGCTTGTCGATCTCGTCGAAATAGGCGCGCGGACCTAGTGTCTGATAATGTTCCCTAGGTTGGTGAAAAAATATCTCGCCCAAGCGTTGGCCATCTGCGGTGAACCATTCCGGAGGGCTTTGTTTTTGTGCGCGGATGGTGACGACGCTCTCTGCAAGAGTGTCATAGCTAATCAATATTTTAAGATCAGCAAGGATAACCCACGCGCGTGACCACAGAGATGGATCCCCAAATAGCAACTGGTCATCGAAATCCGGACGAGTGGCGCCAGGTGCATTGGTCAGGTGATAAGTATCGAGGCCGAGCAATACGCGGCGTAGCGGCTGCACAGCTTGAGAGTGACGCAGATAGGTGTACATCTCTTTAGTTGTCGCGCCATCGAATGCCAGGTTGTATACCGGCAATCCGTCTGACGGCCAGGTCGGAATAGAGGGGCGGATGCCAAGATGGGTGCGAGAGGTGCCGAGGATGATCGTTCGCGGTTTCAGGCGACGCACCTCATAGACCTTAGCTATGCGCACCCTGTTATAGATGGCCGGTTTGTGGAGATTGAAGCCCTTGATGTTAAACAAGCGATACATGCCATAGGGGTCTACGATCACATTGAACGAGATCGTGCCGGCAATGACAAACAGCGCCGTCAAGAAGGCCGTCAGGCCATATTTTTTCACTTGTTGTGTGCTGATCACGGAGTATCTTAGAATTGAAAATAGATAAATTCCGAAACCCTGGACATCAACATCAGGCATACCGCGAACAGTGCGCCGATAAAAACAGCCCATCGCCATGAACCACTCCAACTTAACGCTGCTGGGTCGGGTTCCGTTATGGTCGATCCATAAGCGCCTTCGGGTCCTGCGTAGCCGGTAATTTGCTGGGTGTTGGGTGCAAACCAGGCCAACAGCAGCAGCGAACTCGCCGTGCACAGGGCAATGCCAGTGTCTACCGGTGCGGCAGACAAAGACATTCCCGGCGCGAATTGGGCCAGTGAGGCGGGGGCGGCAATGCCGTTGCCACCTGCCATGGCGCTAAGCATCGTCAGCGCGGAAGCCATGTCCGAGGCGCGAAAGAATACCCATGCCACAACCACGGCGAGAAAAGTTATCGCCCGCGCAAGCCAGATGCCGTATCGGCTGCTCGCTTCCAAGCCAAGCCCCAGACGGCCACGCAGCTCGCGCCAGGAGTGATTGATGATGAGATAGCCGCCATGCAGCGCGCCCCAGACCACAAAGGTCCAGCCAGCGCCGTGCCAAATGCCGCCCAGCAGCATGGTGGCAAACAGATTCACAAAACGCCGCATTTTCCCTTTTCGATTGCCGCCCAGGGGGATGTATATATAGTCACGCAAAAAGCGCGATAAAGTAATGTGCCAGCAGCGCCAGAACTCTATGATATTGGCCGCTTTATAAGGTGATGCAAAATTCAGCGGCAGGCGAATACCGAACATCAATCCTATTCCTATAGCCATATCGGAATAAGCGGAGAAGTCAAAATAGAGTTGCGCCGTATAGGCTAAGACGCCGCTCCACGCAGCGATTAAATCAATCTGAATGCCTTTGGCTACGGCATCGAATTGTGGTGAGGCATACGCGGCCGCGGTGTCCGCCAGCAAGACCTTTTTAGCCAGTCCCATCACAAAGAGCGTCATGCCCATTGCAATCAAACTCGCTTGAATACGACCGAGCTGTTTGAACTGTGGCATCACCTCGCTGTGGTGCACAATCGGCCCCGCGATGAGTTGTGGAAAAAAGGCTACGAAAAGCGAGAAATCGAGCAGATTAAGGCGTCCGGTCTTGCCCTTGTAGACATCGACCAACAAAGCGATTTTCTGAAAAGTAAAAAATGATATCCCCAGTGGCAGAATAATGGTAGCTAAAGCAAAATCCAGCCCAATTAGCACATTGATGTTGTCGACGAAGAAATTTGCATATTTGTAGTAACCGAGCACCATCAGATTTATGACCAGGCCCAGGAGGAACAGGAGCTTGGCTTGACGGAGCCGATTTTCATCGCGCAGTACTGCGATTGAATTTGCGATTCCGTAGTTGAAGAGCATAAGTGGGATCAGCAGCAATAAATACTTTGCACTCCACCAGCCGTAAAATACCAGCGACATCGCTGCCAGCACGAATATCGCCGCGCGATCACGTCCGCGGTGACGCAGACCATGAAACAGCAACAACGCCGCAGGAAGAAAGATAAAAATAAAAATGTAAGAATTGAATAGCATTGCTCAGTCAGTTTGGTTCTATAGTTCTTTATCGTCTTACCGATTGGATACGCTAGTTGAACTGTTTTGCAGCGTTAACAACCTGATTTTGAGGTAGACTCTCAATTAAATTTCAAATATAAACATTGCAGATCTGCCCTGATATTTCTTTAGGAAACAGTTCATGTCTACCCGCCATGCCGTGGATCGAGTTAATCATTTCGTTGCCGTCGTGTCATTGGCGTTGATGATGTGTGCACCGCAGGCATCCGCTGAAACTGCCAGCCCGGGCCGCGTGTTTCTCACCTTCGATGATGGTCCGATCAACGTGACCCTCGATATTCTGGATGTGCTCAAGTCACAAGGTATTAAGGCAACTTTCTTTATCAATGCCATCCACCTCCATGGACATGGGGGTGAGAACGAAGACCACGCCCAGTGGGCATTGCGTCGCATCGTCATGGAAGGCCACGTGCTCGGTAACCACAGCCATGATCACATGGGCCATAATCGGCCGCTGGGGGTGTATTCCATGACTGCCGCCAAAGCCTATCTCGATGTTGAAACGGATCTATCCTATTTTATCCCCGCCAACATCACGCCGGTACTCACCTCTCTGGGTCCGCTGGCTAAGCGACCGAACAATCGAATCGCCACCCTCGCTAGGCTGCCGTATTCTAATGTGTGGATGTTTCCTCAGTTAGGAGCAGTTTGCAAGTGGTGTGGTGAAGAGACCGGCCCCTTCTGGCACCCAAATGCCCGCACGAACGGCGATCGGGAGGTGAGCGATGCTGGCGGAAAACTCGCGGCAGCACTCTATCAACGCTATAAAATGGATTCCTTTGGCTGGGATGTGCATTGGAAGCCGGGCGATTGGTCGCTACCCACCACCAATGAAACTATGCCACCCGCTTCAGAAGTCGAACAGGAGATTCTCGCCTTGCTTAAAAGAGGTAGCTACCCTATCCACACAGCCACCGCGACATACTGCAAAGCGCCTGTGCGTCAGAATAATGTAATCGTACTGACGCATGACTTCCTGTTTGAAAACGGCAGCCGCGGCCGCGGCAGGGATGCCAATCTCCCCGAATTAGCAAAGCTAATTTCGTCGATTAAGGTACAGGGGTATACTTTCGATACCTTGGATCACTACCTTGATTAGTCCTCGAATCGCCGCTCCTTTCATCATTAAAGGTGACATTCTGCTGGAAAGAGCTTAGACCCTTCGTATGAAACATGACGACTTTGTCGGTGCCCACTACTATATCGTCGGACGATAGCGACTGGGCTGCTGCAGTTTCCCCCAGCGAGACTGTAATGTCCTCCCAGCTTGCGCGAAACCCGACGAAGACGGAGATGGCGTATAGCAATATGGCTGCGTTGATCAGCGCCAAAATGCCTTGGGTTGTGTAGCCATCAATAAAATTGCCGCTTGCGCTGAACAGCCAGTCAGCCAAAAGGGCATAGGTGGCGATGACATAGAGCGGCGGCGTGGCGGTGCGCCCCTTGATTTTGGGCGTGCGGCCAAAGGGGATTCGCTGGCGCGTAATCGCCTGTTGCAGCGATTTGAGTACGCCGCCGAGATTGACTGGGATTAGCAACAGATTAAAGGCGTAGACCCGGAACAGATCAGTGGCACGATAACCGCACAGTACCAGATCGCGGCCGTAGAGTAAGTAATATGGCAGTGCCGTCAGTGGCATCCATACTGTCTTGATGCTCTCGGTAAAGGGAAAGGCCATCAACAACAGCAGCCCAACGTTCACCGTGGCGATGGAGATCAGGTAGTGCAGCCTCAGCAGCCCCTCGCCGACCTTGATATGTGGCTGGTGCGCCAGATAACCCAGCAACTTCGGCAGGATGATCAAACCCCCATTGGCCCAGCGGCGGCGCTGGATAACCACGGCACCGAAATCCGATGGTGTCGCACTGTAGGCCAAACGTGCGGGATAATTGTACAGCGTCCAGCCGCGCGCAGCCAGGTCGACACTGGACTCGGTATCTTCAATGACAGTACGGTCTTGAATGTAGCGTGTGATGATGTGCCCGCGCTCGACATCAGTTTCGGCGATGGCATCGAGTGCGGCGCGCCGCAGCAGGGCATTAGCGCCGACCCAATAGGTGGCATTGTAGCGAGTAAAACCCTGATGAATGATGTACTGCATGTCGGTGGTCGCGCCCGCGATACGTTCTAATGTAGAGCTTGCACCAGGGAAAGCGCTGTAAGGTGTTTGAGCCACGGCCAGGCGCTCGTTGCCCGGCTGTTCCATGATATGGATTAAGCGCAACGCGTATTCCGGCAGCAGGATGCTGTCGGCATCGAGCGTAACTAAATACCTGGCAGCGGGCACCGACATGGTAGCGTGCGCCTCTTCTACTTCTTCCAGCCAGCGGCCCTTTTCTGTCATGCGTTGGCGGTAGTGCTTGCCGGTCAGATGGATGTAACTGTTGAGGTTCATCGCCTTGTTTGGCTCGTGCGACAGATTGACATATCGCTTGCGTTCGAAGTTGCACAATTCGCACTCGAACAGGATAGCAAGTTTGCGATATTCGCTGTTCAATGCCGACAGGAATAACGCCGGGCCTTTGCTTAGCTCCTGCATGCGTTGATGACACCTGGCTTCGCGTTGGCGCAACACCTGTTCGACGAATAAGCACTCCGCATGGTCCCCTAAGTCATGCTCGGTAGTTCGGCATGCATACCATTCGGCGGCGTGACGCCACAGGCCAATCAGTTCCGCTGTGTGTAGCGCGTTATTTACATTTCCCTGGTTTGCTCTGTGCAGAAAGGCGCCACGAGCGTCGGCCATCTGTCGAGCTATAGGCTGTAGCAGGCTGGCGATGTGCAGCGGCAGTTCGCGCGCTGCTGCCAATTGCGTCATGTCTACGGCGGAGGTGGGATTGGGCGCGTCATCGATCAGCAGCACTACACGGCGATACGGATATTCCTGCAACGCGGCCGACATCAATGTTTGGTAAATGACGTTGCGGTCTTCCTTGTAGGATGGCACCAGCACGGTCAGTGATGGCGTGTTTTCGTTACACAGTATTTCGTCCATTTCCTCGCGATTCGCGGGGGCATGCTGACGTAAACGTCTGATATAGCCGAGGCGGGTGGAGAGATAGACCAGACCGCCATAGACCAAGAAGGCGGCAATCAGCAAGAACAGCGCATGCAAGGCCAGCGCGGCCCACTCGTGTTGCAGATACTGTTCAGCGAGGATCGGACCTTGTTCCCAAGCGACCAAGGTGGTAGCCATCAGGGTAAAGAAGATGCCAGTCCATGTAAAAGCAATTTCCTTTGATGACAGCCAGCGCCGCTCATTAATAGGTGCTTGAATAGATGAGAGCACTTTATTGGTGCTTGCGAGATTGTTTCTGGTCATTTTAATTACCTTACGCCAAAGATTATTTACAAAACTTATAAAATAGTTCTGTAGCGGATGTAGAGTCATTGCTGACAGCAAAATTCATGCCGGATATATAAGTTAATTAATAATCAATTAATTGTAGAGTTAAAGAAAAGGGAAAGATGCGGATAATAGTTTTGAATGTAAAATTTTCAGCAACTTTCTTTAGTATTTCTGGAATCGCTGAATACGTGCAAGTAGCTTTTTCTCATGGCAACTCCTGCTATGAACGCAAAAGGGTTCTGTCGCATTAATTTGATGAGCCAAATCGCGTATGCTACTGGGCTATCAACAAATCCCACGATCACATCATGCTCAACATCAAAGGAATACGCGTTACTATCGATGTGGTCCTAGTGTGCATCCACTGGTACCAGCCCCTCTTTAGGCCTAAGCTAAAAATACCGCATGACTCAAACTGGCATACCCTGCCAGAATGGCGACCAGGTGAAGCGCACGTACAAACCTTGAAGAAGCGACCGAAGGGTCGTAACGGTTGCTGTCAGAAAATTTTACAGCCGGTTGATATTAGCGTGGCATGTCAGACTCCTTGGTTATGTTTAATGGTCTGCTGAGAAAGCAAATGAACACACAAAGGATTTATAGCCCGAGTATTCTGGTAACCCCGCTATCTTTTTAAAAGACCGGAAGCTTTGCGTCCCCCCCTCGCGATGGGTTTGCCTTTTTCAGCTATTTAATAATTCGACAATCTTTCGGGTATCACTAAAAAAAAACCATAAAATTTCCCGGGAACGCATCCTCAAGGTGCTTGCAGAATGGCAACCCCAGATAAAAGGCTAATCAAATAGGCTTGGGAGTATAGAAGAAGGCTAAATTTCTATTGCAGGACAAGAATCTTCTTGAGTCTGCATAATGCCATGCTTTAAAAAAGGTAAGTCATTACTTACTCAAGCTATAATTGCAAGCTCAAACTATTATCATGGCATCGTCACCGGCATAGTAATTTTGGCTGTCTTCCAAGTCCTAAAGTTCATTTGAAAATGCCAGCAGTTTTATTATTTCGTACCATGTTCTTGAAAAAAATATTGGTAATGGGTCAGTAATTCAATTTTAAGCAAAATACGTGCCTAACATAATAATCAATATTTAAACAATAGGTTAGTATTTGTTATTCGTATTTTTATTATGAATGCCAGTTAAAAATGATAAGAATGTCGCTTTGTGTAGACAAAATTATCTGTAATTAAATTAAAGCATTGAATTAATGATGTAATATTTGTCGTTAATATGGGACGTTCTCATGCATCAAGGGAACTGTATAACTGAGTAGGCAAGCCATTCGACAACATAAGCGTGGGGAGCAACTTCGCTCAAATAGCTCAAATTTCGGCTGATTGAATTCCTTGATATACATACTTAAGACTATGTGGGGATGATCAGGGCGCGTTTACTTTGCTGCTAAAGGCAAAATAAAAACGTTGGAATACGCGTTGGCCATTAGCGGGTCGAGTTTGCGTAAGGTTTGATAAATCTCTAGCACTTTGTCCTGTTGACCGGAGCGAGAATAAGCCTCGCCCAAGTTATACCAGACACTTGCTTTTTCCGGTTCGATACGAACCGCCTCTCGAAAAGCAAAAATCGCCTGCTCGTATTGTTTAAAATTGCCGTAAGCAATACCCAAATTATTCCAGGCGGAGGCATATTCTGGATCAATGCGTAGCGCCTCCCGATAGGCCTGAATTGCTTGTTCGTATTGCTTGATGTTGTTATGAATATTGCCCAGATTATTCCAGGCGTCGGCATATTCAGGCTGAATGCGCAACGCGCTACGATAAGCTTTAGTCGCTTGCTCATATTGTTTGAGATTTTTGTGGGCAATGCCCAAGCTAAACCAGGCGTCCGCACTTACCGGTTCGGCTTTAACCCACTGCTGCGCAAGCTTCAACATTCCTTGCCAGTCTTTTTTGTGCTCCAGCGCAACGACGCGGTTAAGCCAAGCCAGCCCGCTCTTTTTCGCTACCACTGGAGCGCCCTGAGCACGTTTCGGCAGTTCTCCTATCCAATCTACGGGCAAGGCAAAGTTAAGATTTTGTCCCTCCGCGTGATAAAACGTGGTGATACCGATTAGTTGCCCTTGGTCATCGAATAGCCCACCACCACTGGAGCCGAGAGAAATCGCGGCGGAGGTCTGAATATATTCCGAGCCTTCATGCGGACGCAAACTAGAGATAAGTCCTTCGCTCAAGGTTAGCTCCAGGTCTTCCGGTGCGCCGATTGCATAGACGCGCTGGCCTACCTTGAGTTTTTTGGCGGTACCCAGAAGAACAGGGGGAGCTTGTAAAGCCGGCACATTTAATTGGCATAGATCGCGACTAGGGTCTGAATATTGCATAGTGGCAGAAAATGTTTTACCGGATTGCCGTACTTGTCGACTTTTGCCCCTTGTTGCAACATGACAATTGGTAATGACCTGGCCCGCACCTATCACCACGCCACTGCCCTGCCCTATGAATTCATCCTTCGAATCAAAGATGTCCACCACCACAATGGAAGGCGACACTTGTTCAAAAATTTGTTCCGGTGTTTTGGCTACAGCAAGCGAAGAAAACAAAGCAAGTATGAAACTGGTAGTCAGCACTGGGTAAAAATATTGGAATCTCATGATTTCCTCATTTTAATTTCTAGACAATGCCATACTTGGAAGACACGACCTTAATTTAAATCCAACAAGTCAATAAACGATAACACAATCGAAGCAGTCACAACTTTTTGTTCAAAGTCATAATTATCACGAATATGTTTTTTGATATGCGCAGGTAAAAATGATAGAACACTCTTAACGAGGTTCGATTTTCCATAAGTGTTGGGCGACGGACAGCCAAGCACCTAACCAGCCAAGGTATGCCGATAAAAGTAACAGTGTAGAGCTCTCGCCTACAGAAGGTAAATGTAGAGTAAAGCTGCTGACATATAAATGCGTCAACTCAGAGAGGCTGTTATTGAGCAAATATAAACTGATGGTAATGATAAGCCACGCTGCGCCAGCACCTAGCAGCCCCTGAAGAAGACCGAAGTACAGAAATGGGCGGCGAATGAAGGCATTGGTGGCGCCGATCAATTTGGATACTTCGATTTCCTCGCGCTGGGTGAGGATTTGCAAACGGATCGTGTTGAAGGTAACGGCCACTAGCGCAAAGCTAAGCAGCACGGCGAGAATGAGTACGGCCAACAGGCCAAATTTGAGTATTGCGTCTAGCTTGTGTGCCCAAGCTGAATCCAGTTGCACGTGCTCAAGTTTAGGCCATTTTTGCAACTCATCGCGCAACGCTTCCAGCGCTTTCGCGTCAGATATTTTTGGGTAGATAATGTAAGCATCCGGCAACGGGTTTTGTGCCAGTCCGCCGATTACATCCGTCAGTCCAGTTGTCTGTTTTAGTTGCTCCAGCGCTTGGTCACGTGGCACAAATTTTACCTGCTGGATACCTGCGTGTTGCTCTAATTGTTTGCCGATATGGGCGACATCGTTCTTACTGGCATCCATACTCAAAAATATACTGATCTGAGGTGTGCCAACTGCTTTTTCAGCCAGACTTTGTACGCTGTTAAGCAATAAATACATGCCCGCCGGCAAGCTGAGTGCGATTCCGATAACTAGAATATTTAGCAGACTAGATAGCGGTGTAGCAAGGAAACGACGCAAGGTGAATAGCAACACAAGGACATGCGATATCAGCCAGTTTTTCATGGGCACAACTCCCCATTTTTTAGTGCCAGCACGCGTCCCTTGAACTGGCGCAGAATGCTTTCATCATGCGAAGAAATTAGCAGCGTGACGCCGACCTGATGGAACGATTTGAAGATACTCATGATGTCGCTGGCATAGTCCACATCAAGATTACCGGTCGGTTCATCTGCCAACAGAATGGAAGGGCGGTTGACTATGGCGCGTGCAATGCACAAACGTTGTTGTTCGCCGCCGGAAAGCCCGATCGGGTTGTTTTTTTCACGCTTGAGTAAGCCCACCTTGTCTAACGCTGCTCGCACCCGTTTGGCACTTTCGCGATGGTCGAAGCCACAGATTCGCAGTGGCAACATTACGTTGTCGAACACGCTGCGGTCGAACAATATTTTATGATCCTGGAAAATTAAGCCAAGGTTACGACGCAAGTAGGGCAATGCTCCACTTTGAATCGAACTAACGTTCTGCCCTTTGACTACAATGCTGCCCGAGCTTGGGCGTTCAATGGCGGCGAGGAGTTTTAGCAAAGTGCTCTTGCCCGCGCCGGAATGACCAGTGAGGAATATCATTTCACCCTCGGCGATCTCAAAACTAACATTTTTCAGTGCTTCATAACCGCTGGGGTAACGCTTGCATATTTGGCTGAATTGGATCATTCGTCCAGTCCCAGAAGTGCTGCGACGAAGTCTTCCGCTACAAATGGGCGCAGGTCATCTAGTCCTTCTCCCACACCAATAAAGCGCAGGGGGATGGGATGTGCCTTGGCGATGGCAGCAATTACGCCACCTTTAGCAGTGCCATCCAACTTGGTTAATATTAGTCCAGTGACGGCCAGCGCATCGTCGAAAGCCTTGACCTGGCTTAGCGCGTTCTGCCCGGTGTTTGCGTCCAGTACCAGCAGCACTTCATGCGGTGCACCTGGTAACGCCTTGGCGATTACGCGCTTGACCTTTTTAATTTCTTCCATCAGATGGATCTGAGTAGACAATCGTCCGGCGGTATCGGCCAGCACGATGTCTATTTTGCGTGCCTGGGCTGCTTGCACCGCATCGAAAATCACCGCTGCGGCATCGCCGCTCTGCTGGGCGATGACGGTGACGTTGTTGCGCGCACCCCACTCCATCAACTGTTCGCGCGCCGCGGCACGGAAGGTATCACCTGCGGCCAGCAATACTGACTTGCCCTGCCCTTGGAAATACTTCGCCAGCTTGCCAATGGAGGTTGTTTTGCCAGCGCCATTTACGCCGGCCAGCATAATGACGCAGGGATTATGCTGGCCAGTTTCCAAAGGCCGAACCAGTGGCTTGAGCAGTTTGATCAGGTCGTGCGCCAATACCTCCTTTAGCTGAACTGCTTCAGTGAGTCGCTGCACTTTGACTTGTCGGCGCAATTCGGCCAGCAAGAAGCGGGTTGCGTCCATTCCAACATCTGCGGTGATCAGAATGGTTTCCAGTTCCTCATACAGATCGTCGTCGATCTTGCCGCCACGGCCAAACAAATCGGACATTTGATCGGCAGTGCGCGCCAGCCCGCTTTTAAGTCGGCTGATCCAGCCGCTTTTTTTAGGCGTGTCTTCGATAGGGGTGGACGTGCTATCAATTGGGGGTTTTTTTAGGAAGCCGAACATATTAGGGGAATTTTGGAGGTGGCAAAAAGATAACTAAATAGCGCATAATACATATCAGTCGCGGCGGCTTTTGCCGCCACCGTTATTCTATTCTGATTGAGTTGTTTTGGGCTAAAAAAATGCGTACACAAATATTAAAATACCTGCTGACTACTGCTGCTTTATGGCCTGCGGTGCTTTTATTCGCTGCTGAGGCACAGGCAGAGGTGTTTGAGAAGACACTCAGCAATGGCCTTAAGGTAATAGTCAAGGAAGACCATCGTGCCCCCGTCATAGTTCAGCAAATATGGTATCGCGCCGGCAGCATGGACGAAAATATTGGCGTCACCGGTATTGCACATGTGCTGGAACATATGATGTTCAAGGGTACCAAAAGCGTGCCGGTTGGGCAGTTTTCCAAGCGTATATCTGCTGCGGGCGGACGCGAAAATGCCTTCACCAGTAATGATTACACTGCCTATTTCCAGCAGTTGCACAAATCCAAATTACCTCTCGCCATGCAACTCGAATCCGATCGTATGCGCAATTTGCATCTGACGGAAACTGAATTCAGCAAAGAAATTAAAGTCGTTATGGAAGAGCGGCGCATGCGCACGGATGATGAGCCGCGCGCCCTGATGAATGAAAAATTGATGGCCGCGGCCTTTCAGGAGCATCCTTACCGGACTCCGGTAATTGGCTGGATGA
>JBKJQT010000384.1:0-6179 GCA_046593855.1 Candidatus Nitrotoga sp.
AAAGTAGGTCAGGGCGTTATTCTGCAGCCGTTACCAGAACGAGGCGCGCATGAAATTGTCGCGGTAACACGCGCCTTTAATCAGATGTCCGCCGACCTCGCCGCGAATGAACGTGAACGCGCTTTGGTGTTGGCAGGTATTTCGCATGTCCTGCGCCAATACTGTTCGTTTAACAATAATAAGTTAAATAAAATCAAAGTATTGAACAGACAAAACACTCCGTCAAGCGCGCTATCCGAACAGTATTGTGACCTGCGCACTCCTTTGACGCGTGTGCGGCTGGCAGCTGAATTTATCGCCGAGGAATCCCTGCGCGAAGGACTTGCCGCTGATGTTGAGCAGATGAATGCTGTCATTCAGCAATTCCTTGACTATGCGCGCCTAGATGAAAATGAAGTCGTTATCCAACTAAATATAAAATCACTCGTTCGCGAAGTTGTGGAGCGATTTGAACAGCAAGCGAAATCCCTTAAGCTCGAACTGGATGATGTGCCTATGGCGCAAGTCAGACCATTGCTGTTGAAACGCGCGCTCTCCAACCTGCTAGATAATGCGATCAAACATGGAGGAGGCCAGATCACTTTGCAGCTCAAGCAGGAAGGAAACCAAGTCATCCTAGCTATAACAGATCGCGGTACTGGCATTCCTGCAGCGCAACACGAAGCGATCAAGCGACCGTTCGCCCGATTGGAAACCTCACGCAGCAATGTCATCGGAACAGGATTGGGATTGGCAATTGTTGAGCGCGCGGCACGCTTGCATGGTGGAAAATTTCGTTTGAGAGATAGCGCAGAGGGTGGACTGATGGCACAACTAATTTTACCATGCGCCTAAGGTTCATTGCGATTAATAACTCTCATTGGTCGCCGCGAACCATCCTTCTATCAACATATTTATGTGTCCAATTGTAGCCCTACTGGAGCTGAATTGGTGTCCGCAAGGATTCATTCGAAAAAGGGCAATAAGCCTAAAAGTTATAAAGCAACGCATTTATAGCGACATTTCCGTATGACTTTCCAAATCAGGTTTGACGCTGTAGTCCACCAGTCCCGCCTCGCGATCCAGTAATTTGTAGTTGCCGAACCGGCTCGAATGTTGCCGGTATGTACTCAATGCCCGCAGAATGTCGGGCGTCAAGACCATCCCTTCATCCTGCAATACCTTTAGCGTCCGCGTCATGCTCTTGCAGCTGTGGAAGATCAATAGATTGGCAATCAGGTAGTTGTATTTGATGACCTTCAATTGTTCGTCTCGCACGTTCTCCTGAATCACGTTAGTGGCAAAGTAGGCTCATTGTGCGAATTTGTTGAAGCTTTTGCACTTAGTTAACGTTAGCTGAGTTTCAAAAAGTCCAACATTTCGTAAAATGGGAAAAGAAACGGAGGATGGAGATGCAAAAATTATCGAAGACGCAATACAGTCCAGAATTAAGGCATCAGGCAGTACGGTCATGCCGAGAAATCGGACTGTCAGTGGGGAAGCCGCCGCAAAGAGTCTGTCACTGCCGAAGGGAACATTGATACTGGATTAAGGCTGCTGATAAAGGCAAGCTGCTTGTGATAGGCCAGCATCAAAAACCGCTTACCGAGATGGAATTAAAATTATCCAGGTTGCGAAGAGAGTTGGCAGAAATCAGGATGAAGTGTGATCTCTCGCTGCTGAGATTGCTGGGATAATGCGCTGATGGAAAGCTTCTGGGGAACATTGAAGAACGAACTGGTACATCACTGCAGGTTCGAAACTCGGCAGCAAGCAAAACAGGAGATCAGCGAGAACATCGAGGTCTTCTACAACAGGCAACGTAAGTAGAAAAGACTGGGCTACCTGTCGCCTGCAATATTCAGGCAGCGATACTACGCAACATTACTCGCGGCTTAACCCTTTGGACTTTATGATTGACAGCGGAAGTCACGACTAACATGTGCGAAAAACCTATAGATTATGGTTTGCGTATGGAATACCATGGCGACACCGTTTTTCGCATATTTATTGCGGGGCTGGAAGAACAATGTTGGTGTCAGGATCAGCCCCTGTCGTAAAACATCTGTTTCCCGGTCCTCATATTTCGACCAGAAGCAGCTCCGAAGGCTTCATTTGATTTGAAGTTTGCCACATTGGTTCCATTGGTCCGCCAATGCCACGCACGAAAGGTTTCTCTGTGATTGATGCCCCCATACCTGACTCCGAAAACGCCCGCTTGCGAGCGCTGCAACAACTTGAAATTCTCGATACGGAGGCCGAGGAAGGGTTTGACGCGATTGTCAAAGCCGCAGCCTTGGTGTGTGGCGTACCCATATCACTTTTCAGCCTTGTGGATAAAGATCGCCAATGGTTCAAAGCCTGTGTCGGATTGGAGGGTGCAACGGAGACGCCGCGGCACGGCTCATTCTGTTCGTATGCTATTTTGCAGGATGATCTATTTGAGGTGCCCAATGCGTTGGAGGACGAACGGTTTTACGACAATCCGCTGGTCATCGGCGACCCGAATATCCGGTTTTACGCAGCCGCGCCTCTGATTTTGGCGGGTGGAGCACATGTAGGCGAGCTCTGCGTTATTGACAGCTCACCGCGCCACCTCGATCCGCAGCAAAAGCAAGTGCTATTGCAATTGGCCAAGGCAGCAAGTCAGTTAATGGAGACGCGCAGGATGGCACTCCATACCGAGCACAGCGCCGCGCAGTTTCGGGTCTTGAGTGAGGCCTCGCCCTTGGGCATTTATGCGATGGACCCCGACGGGGCGTGCACCTATTCCAATGCCGCCTGGCAGCTGATTTTCGGCATGACCGAGGCGCAAAGCCTGGGTACTGATTGGACCGCCACCCTGCATGAGGACGACGCGCCAAACGTCTTTGCCCATTGGCAGCCCTGTACTGCGTCTGGTCTAGCGTTTGATATGGAATTTCGCATACACCGGCCAGGGGGGGCGCTGCGTGTTGTGCGTAGCACTGCCCGCCAGATACTGGATGCGCAACGGCAACGTACAGGGTATGTCGGCACCGTTGAAGACATCACGGAACAATCCAAGGCGAAGCACGCAAATCTGTCTCTGCTCGACATGATTAAAAAGCACTTCATCGTTTCTGTAGCTGATCTGTCAGGTCGAATCGTCGAAGTGAACGACGCTTTTTGCGATATCAGTGGCTACTCGCGCACGGAGCTGCTGGGTCACGACCACCGCATGGTGAACTCGGGCTCACACCCCAAACCATTTTTTTCAGAAATGTGGAAGAATTTGAAGAGGGGCGAGTCATGGCAGGGTGAAATTTGTAATCGCAAAAGAGATGGAGGACTGTATTGGGTGGATAGCGTCGTGTCCCCGCTCCTAGGGGCCGATGGGGCAATCGAACAGTATGTCTCTGTGCGTCGCGATATTTCGCAACGCAAGCATGTTGAGTACCAACTTCGTAAAAGCCAGCTCTTCCTCGACCGTACGGGGCGCATGGCTGGCGTGGGTGGCTGGGAGATAGATATCCGCTCGAAGAAGAAATATTTGTCCGACGAAGCGTGTCGCATAAATGGCGTAGAACCTGGTTACGTGGCTACACTGGATGAGGCCATACAGCGCTATGCGCCAGACTCGCGCCTAATAATTCAAGCGGCAGTGGATAACGCTATTGCGACCGGCAAGGGGTGGGATCTGGAGCTGGAACTTGTGCGCAAGGACGGAGTTTTCGTCTGGGTGCGTTCCATGGGATCGATAGAGTTTGAGTACGGACAACCCATACGGCTGCTCGGCGCGTATCAAGACATCAATGAAGCAGTCAAGGCGCGCCTGCTCATTGCCCGCATCCATGACCGCATGCAATTGGCGACGACCGCCGGCGGCGTGGGTGTTTGGGAATATGACCTGATGACAGGCGCCCTGGTCTGGGATGAGTTGATGTACCGGTTGTATGGTCTGGAACCCAGTGATGCGATAAATGCTTACAGTTTGTGGGTGCGCCACCTGCACCCGGAAGATCAGCAGATGACCGATACTGCATTGCAGAAGGCAATTACTGGTGAGCAGGAATTTGCGTTGGAGTTTCGCATTATTTGGTCAGACAAGAGCGTGCACACCATCAAAGCCGCCGCCATCGTTGAGCGTGATGCCAAGGGTACTGCGCTGCGGATGGTGGGTGTCAATTGGGATGTAAGCAATGAGCGCGAAACCGAAGCTGCATTGGCCCGACAAAACGAGCTACTGCGCGTCACCATGCAGTCCATTGGTGACTCGGTTATCACTACTAATGCGCAAGGCGAAGTCACGTGGCTCAATCCGGTGGCCGAGCGGATGACAGGCTGGACCACGCCAGAGGCACAGGGGCGCGCTTTGGGTCAGGTTTTTCATATCGTCAATGAGCAGACACGTTTACCCATGGAGAACCCGGTCGCGACCTGCCTTAAGCAAGGCAAGATTGTTGGTCTTGCCAATCACACGCTGCTGATCGCGCGCGATGGCATGGAGTTCGGCATTGAAGACTCCGCAGCCCCCATTCGCGATGCGCAGGGGGCGGTGCTGGGCGTAGTGCTGGTGTTCCACGACGTGACTGAGCAGCGCCGCCTCTCTGGTGAAATGAGCTTCCGCGCCACGCACGATGAATTGACTGGCTTGGTCAACCGGCCAGAGTTCGAATCTCGATTGCGTCACCTTCTGCAAAAGTCTCATGAAGACGGCAGCGTCCACGCCCTGATGTATATTGATCTGGACCAATTCAAGCTGGTGAATGACGCATGCGGGCATTCGGCCGGTGATCTTTTGCTTCAACAAGTGAGTCGTTTAATGGGGGACGCTGTTCGTGCGCGAGATACCCTGGCCCGGTTAGGGGGAGACGAGTTTGGCGTCATTCTGGACCATTGCAACGGCGAGCAGGCACAGCGGGTGGCGCAGCAGATCTGCGACCGCATGGAGGAGTTCAGGTTCCAGCATGACGGCAGACGCTTTCGCGTGGGCACCAGCATCGGGCTGGTGACAGTGAGCAATAGCTTTGCCAATACCGCCGCAGTGATGCAAGCGGCTGACACATGCTGCTACGCGGCCAAGGAAGCAGGCCGCAACCGGGTACACACGTGGATTGACAACGATCAAGCCATGCGCGAACGCCATGGTGAAATGCAGTGGACGACCCGCATAGAGCAGGCGCTGGATGAGGACCGGTTTGTGTTGTACGCCCAACGATTGCAGTCGTTGGAAGGGAGCGTGCAGAGCATACATGCTGAAGTTTTGCTTCGTATGCTCGATGCCGATGGATCCATCATTTCACCGGCTGCTTTTTTGCCCGCTGCGGAGCGGTTTCATTTGGCTTCACGCATAGACCGGTGGGTGTTGCGCAGATCCATTGCCTGGCTTGAGACATTGGGTGCAGATCACCCCATTCAGCTGCTTTGCATCAATTTATCGGGCCAAAGCGTGGGAGACCGAACTTTTCACCGTCATGTCATGGATAGTCTTTCTGCACTTCCCACCACACTGTGTGAACGCATGTGCTTTGAGATCACGGAGACTGCTGCTGTGACCAATATGGTCGATGCTGCTTTGTTCGTAGAGCAAGTCCGCGCATTGGGAATCAGCGTTGCATTGGACGACTTTGGCGCCGGTGCATCATCTTTTGGATACCTCAAGCGACTACGTGTGGACTATCTTAAGATCGACGGCCAGTTCATCAAGGACTTGCTCGACGATCCTTTGGACGATCTGGCAGTGCGGTGTTTTGTGGATGTAGCCAGGGTCATGGGTATTCAGACCGTTGCCGAATACGTAGACAAAGCGCCAGTTCTGGAGCGCGTTAAGGAGCTAGGCATTACCTATGCCCAGGGATTCTTCATTCACAAGCCAGAACCAATAGAGTGCTTGCTAAAGGTGCCTCAAATTTCCTAACTATTTGAGCATGTTCATTTAACCTGATGGCCTTTAGTAGTTTTTGACAAACATAGGAAAGTCATACGGAAATGGCGCTATAAAAGCGGTTCTCTATAACTTTTTGGCTTATTGCCCATACGAATCCTTGCGGTCACCCTGAATGTCTAAATTTTGGTTCTTTTTAAACGCCGACGAATCAGGGCCGTCACTAGAATCGAATTCCTAACGCCAGAAGCGTCATGTCGCTAGCAGTATAGTGTAGTGGTCTAATGAAAACGGACACCTCGATAGAATTATTATTCACCTAGAGAGGAGCAGCAATGACAAAACAACGCCAGCA
>JBKJQT010000107.1:0-3769 GCA_046593855.1 Candidatus Nitrotoga sp.
CCTTAACCTGCATGCGCAAGAAGTCACGCAGTCACTCAATCAGCAAGTGGAGCAGGCTAGGGAGAGTATTAATCAACAATCGCAATTGAATTCCGAGGTGCAATCATCCACTGTGCAACAGAGCACTTCGGAGCAGAAAAATTTCCCCAAGGCTAGTGAAAGAGATAAGGGCGCACCCCTATTGAGTAAACAGGGTGATGGCAATATTGAAGGTTCAGTGCAAGCAAGCGGTGAAAGCTTGGTAGATGAGCTCGAATTTAAAAAACTTTCATCAGCGTATCAAGAGGCGACACGTAGTTTATATGCTCAACAAGAGGCGGCACGCAATTTGCATATTCAGGAGGAAAAAATACGTCAGTTAAGGCAAAAAACAGATCAGCAAGCTAGTATTAACGATCAGACGGTACTGCAGGATCAGTTAGTGCAGCAACCTCATAGCGCCGTACCTCAATCAAAACAAGCCAACGTGCAGCAGGCACAGCCCACGTTGCAGAATATTCCCGAGCAAAAAAGATTTCCTATCGATTAATGAGTACTAGCGAAAGCTTCATTTCCCATCTGCTTGAATTGCGCACTCGCCTCCTGTATGCTTTTGGAGGGTTGTTGTTGGTATTTATATGCCTTGTTCCGTGGGCAAGTGAGCTTTATGCGTTACTCGCGGAACCGATGCTCGCTAAGCTACCAAAAGGCGGGCAGATGATCGCTATTGATGTTATTACTCCATTTTTTGTGCCACTTAAAGTGGCGATGATGGCTGCATTTATTATTGCATTACCTTATATATTGTACCAAGCTTGGCTTTTCGTCGCGCCCGGAATGCATAAACATGAAAAGCGTTTGATGTTGCCACTCGTGATGGCCAGTGTGGTGTTGTTCTTTTTCGGCATGGCATTTGCATATTTTGTGGTGTTTCCCGTGGTATTTGGTTTTTTTAGCGGCGCAGCACCACAGGGCGTCGCGGTGATGACCGACATTGACAAATATTTGAGTTTTGTAATGGGGATGTTCCTTGCTTTTGGCACTACCTTCGAAGTGCCGGTGGCAGTGGTGGTGTTGGTTAAAATGGATGTGGTAAGCATCGCCAAGCTTAAGGAAATCCGACCTTATGTTATTGTCGGCGCGTTTATTCTCGGCGCGCTTCTTACCCCCCCGGACGTGGTGTCACAGTTTATGCTCGCCATACCATTGTGGCTATTGTATGAAGTGGGCATCGTGGTGGCGGGGTGGATGATAAAAGACTCGACAGAGGTTGAAGCGAAAAACGGATAACCATCCCTTTTATTTCAGTTTCTAGTTTGAAGCTTTATTCCAATTTTTTCGGCCTAGGTCGCTTACCAACCTTAACGTCCACTGCTACTTCACGCTGATTGCGCAACAGCTTAAATTCAACAACCTCGCCGGGTGGCAAACTGGAAATGGTTTCTAGCATAGAGCTTGAATCTGTTAGTAGCTGTTTATTATTTATCATGGTGAGAATGTCGCCAGCACGCACCCCGGCTTGGTCCGCTGGACTGCCACGCACCACTTCTGAAATTAGCACTCCCTGTATATTGTCGAGGTTAAACGATCCCGTTAGTTCTGGTGTGAGTTCTTGCACAGCTACGCCGACCCAGCCGCGTGTCACCGAGCCACTTTGGATAATCTGTTCCATAATCTTTTTTGCCGTGCTGACAGGGATAGCGAAACCGATACCGAGTGAGCCACCATTGGGCGAGTAAATCGCGCTGTTGATGCCAATCAGGTTGCCGTTTATATCCACCAGTGCGCCGCCTGAGTTGCCTGGGTTAATTGCCGCGTCGGTCTGGATGAAGTTTTCGAAAGTGTTTAGTCCGAGGTGATTGCGTTTCACAGCACTGACAATGCCCATAGTCACCGTTTGCCCCACGCCGAACGGGTTGCCGATGGCTAAAACGATATCACCTACTTGCGCTTGGTCCGGGCGGCTAAAGGTGATGGCCGGAATGGTGCCAGGCAGGTCGATTTTGATGACGGCAAGATCGGATTCTGGATCAGAACCAATAATGCGTCCTTTGGCCTTGCGCCCATCGGCCAGAGCCACTTCGATCTGGTCGGCAGCTTCAACCACATGATGATTTGTAAGGATGTAACCATCATGGCTGATGATGACGCCAGAGCCCAGATTAGAACCGCGTTGTGGAGAATTATCGAACTCTTCGCCAAAAAAGAAATGGAAACGTGGATCATCCATGAGCGGATGCCGAGGTTTCTTTATTTCGGTGCTGGTAAAAATATTAACTACGGTGGGCATAACTTTGCGTGCCGCAGCGCTGAAGCCTGCTGTAGGAATTTGGCTGGTGCTGGTGTTTATGTTTTCATGCAGCGTGACGATGCCGTTACGTGCAGCAGAGGATAGTAGACCGGGTTTCAGGGTGTTAATAACAAATAATATAGCCAGCCCGACAGTGGTAGCTTGTGCGAATAAAAGCCAGAATTTACGCATGGTATGACTGCTTTATGTTGTTCACAGATCTATTTGTCTAACCCGAATGTTTCATAAATTCGTGTGATGATCTGCTGAGATTGATGGGTCTGGAAAAATACGTCGCATTCTGCGATGCCATATTTGTGTGTTGAGCAATTATATGTACGATCGGTGTAGTTATGTAGGCATGCTAAATTTTGGTAGTAAATAAAAAAGTAATGCGCACATAAGCGAATAAAAAGTATAACGTAATTTTAAAATTTAACTTGTTGTATCACTGCGCTGTATAAAAACAGAGGGAGATTTAGTTTTAGTGTGGCTGATTTAAAGTAGAATCGAAACAATTAATTTAAAAATAACATCATGTTGCTGAATGATTTGCGCGATTATATCGCAAGCCTGCTGGAACCCGACCGTTTTCGTGACTATTGTCCAAATGGCGTGCAAGTGGAAGGTAGAGCAGAAGTCCGCCGCATCGCCAGTGGTGTAACGGCTTCCCAACGTTTACTGAAAGCAGCCACTGCATGGAATGCAGACGCCATTCTGGTTCATCATGGTTATTTTTGGCGTAATGAAGACGCTGCTATAACTGGAATTAAGAAACAGCGTATTGCACATTTGCTTCAGTATGATGTTAGTTTGCTGGCTTATCACCTGCCGTTGGATGCGCACGCTGAACTTGGCAACAACGCGCAACTTGGTCAACGTTTAGGTTTTATGGAGCATGGGCGCTTCGGCGAGCAAGACATTGCTTGTTATGGGGAGTTGGTACAAAAACAAACATTGGCACAACTGACTCGGAAAATTGCGAACAGCTTACAGCGTATGCCATTAGTGATCGGTGAAAGCAACCCTACTATCCGCCGGATCGCTTGGTGTACCGGTGCGGCTCAGGGTTATTTCGAAGCGGCGATAGCGTTGGGCGTGGATGCCTTTCTCACTGGCGAAATTTCCGAGCAGAATGTGCATGTGGCGCAAGAAACTGGTGTGATATTTATTGCGGCTGGCCACCACGCCACTGAGCGCTATGGTGTCCAGGCTCTGGGTGCACACCTTGCCGAGCATTTTGGTATAGAACACCATTTTTTCGAGCTAGAAAATCCGATTTAAGGGCATACTTTACGCTAGAGGTTTACACGCAATTTATCGAGTGATACCACTGAAATTGCAGCGTTTCTAGAAGACTCTCGCAGAGCTGTGTTGGCGAAATGCAAAGCATCGCGATGTGTCGCCAACAGGTTTTGTATTAGATCTGAGGCTTCATTTAGCAGTGCATCCGGAGTGGTGGAAAAACGCAGAAGGAAATCCATGTTGCGCGGGTAATAA
>JBKJQT010000195.1:0-3334 GCA_046593855.1 Candidatus Nitrotoga sp.
AGTGAATTTCTGTTTACATCCGAATCAGTATCTGAAGGTCATCCCGACAAGGTTGCGGATCAAATTTCCGATTCGATTCTGGATGCTATTCTAGCGCAAGACCCCTATGCGCGAGTAGCCGCTGAGACTTTAGTCAACACAGGCCTCGTGGTGCTCGCCGGTGAAATAACCACCAGCGCTAATGTGGACTATATCAACGTGGCGCGCGATTGCATCAAGCGCATCGGCTATGATAATACCGAATATGGCATAGACTACAAAGGTTGTGCCGTGCTTGTTGCTTATGACAAGCAAAGTCCGGACATCGCTCAAGGCGTTGATCGCGCATCTCATGAGTACATGGATCAGGGTGCAGGCGATCAAGGTCTGATGTTCGGTTACGCTTGCGATGAAACCCCAACGTTGATGCCGCTGCCAATTTATCTGGCGCATCGCGTGGTCGAGCGTCAGTCGCAACTTCGTCGCGATGGCCGCCTAAATTGGTTGCGTCCAGATGCTAAAGCGCAAGTTACTATCCGTTACGTGGATGACAAGCCACACTCTATTGACACGGTATTGCTATCTACTCAGCACTCCCCCGAGATGTCACTAGAGACCATTCGTGAAGCCGTAATTGAAGATATTATCAAGCCCGTGCTACCACAGGAGTTCATCAAAAACGACATTAAGTTTTTAGTAAATCCCACTGGCCGTTTTGTTATCGGTGGCCCGCAAGGCGATTGTGGCCTGACAGGGCGCAAGATTATTGTGGATACCTATGGTGGCTCCGCTCCGCACGGTGGAGGTGCATTTTCCGGTAAGGATCCCTCCAAAGTAGATCGTTCTGCGGCCTACGCTGGCCGTTATATAGCCAAGAACATTGTAGCTGCCGGTCTGGCCAGCAAATGTTTGATCCAGATTTCCTACGCGATCGGCGTGGCTTTACCCACCAGTGTGTGGGTCACCAGTTATGGCACTGGTAAAATTGCCGATGAAAAGATTGCGGAGTTGGTAAAGAAACATTTCGACCTGCGGCCAAAAGGCATTGTGCAAATGCTCGAACTATTGCGCCCAATTTATACCAGTACTGCTGCCTATGGCCACTTCGGCCGCGAAGAACCAGGATTTACCTGGGAAGCAACCGACAAGGCATCAGCTCTGCGAGCTGACGCTGGGCTATATGTCTCTGCAAATTGATTACGAAGGGTTTCGTCGAGCGCAGGTCTAAGAATGGTTAAAAAAAATATTATTCTATATTTTTAACATTGGAAACAAAAAACTCGGTATCACCAAAACAACTTGTTGGAAGTCCTTTGTATTGATCGTAATTGAGAGCTATTTTTTTACCGAGACTTTGATTGATCTTTTCAGCAACGGTATTATTTCTTACAGTAAAGAGGAATTTTTCAGGTACTTGACTAGGAAGAGACATCATACTTAATTCCCCTTCCCATGTTTTACATACCCATCCTTTTTTTGAAAATTTTTGAACATACCCAGCTCGTTCCCCAGTTGAATAGCTCCAGGTAAAAGCAAACCACAGATAAAGAGCGCAGAGAGCGAATAATATTGCCGCTACAATGACAATATTTTTAATCAAATTTGCTTTTGTCGTTATCGAATTCATGAATTTGTGAGATTGTTACGTGGATCGGGAGCCTTTAAATCTCTATTTATTGACTTACTCCCGGCTTTCCTGAACATTTATCTGCCACCAGAGATGTTTAATGCACAGGAGCTCAACATTTAAAGGACACCTCTAAAAAACATTTTGTTTGATGTTGAGTAATTCCCCCCATCCGCTAAACACAATTCACCTTAACTGCGATACTAAAATGGCAACGATGGATAATCGATATAGCCAGCTGCATCGCCGCCATAGAACGTTGCCACATCGGGTGTGTTGTAATCTCTGCGTTCCCGCAACCGCAATAGTAAATCTGGGTTGGCAATAAAGAGAGCGCCGAATGATATGAAGTCAGCGGTCTTCTCAACAATCGCCGCCTCGGCACGTGCTGCATCGTAACCGCCATTTGCTATGTATTTACCTCTGAATAGGGTTCGTAAGCGCTTAAAATCGAACGTCGAAGGATGTTCTTCAACTACATGTATATAAGCTAGATCGAAACGATTCAATTGTTCGGCGATGTATTCGAAGGTTTCTTGCGGAGTCGAGTCGAAAATGTCGTTTAAAGGATTGACTGGGGACAGACGAACGCCGACTTTTTGCGATGGATACACACTGCATACCGCCTGAATTACTTCAAACAGTAAGCGACTGCGATTCTCGATTGGGCCACCATACTCGTCTGTCCGTTGATTTGTGCTATCTCGCAAAAATTGGTCGAGCAGATATCCATTCGCGGCATCGATTTCTATGCCGTCCAGCCATGCTTCTTCGGCATTAAGCGCAGCTTGCCTATATTGCTCGACGATGCTCGCCATCTCAGCAATTTCAAGCGCACGGGGTGCAACGAAGGGCACCATTCCTTTTGGTGTGAAAACCTCTCCTGCCGGCTGAATAGCAGAGGGTGCGACTGGCAAACTTTGGAATGGCTGCAGTGAAGGGTGTGAGATTCGGCCAACGTGTGACAGGTTCATAAAAATCTTGCCGCCAGTTCTGGAAACGTGGGCAGTCACCATTTTCCAACCGTCTATTTGTTCGCGAGTGCTTATGCCCGGTGTACCCGGATAACCAATTCCTTGAGCAGAAACTTGAGTGGGTTCGGAAATTATCAGGCCAGCACAACAGCGTTGAGAGTAGTAACTTGCATTCATAGCATTCGGTACGTTGCCTAGTGCAGCCCGGCTGCGGGTCATTGGCGCCATAATCACTCGGTTATTCAGCTCAAGTGCGCCAAGCCATCCTTTTCTATATAAGGGATGTATTTCTGGTGGCAGAATATGCGACATATCTGTCCACCCGGAAGGGCTGGATTCACGTTTGACCGGTTTTTTCTTTGGATAATTTCTGGGGTCAGCGACCAGATTGGGGTTTTCGTTGAGAGCCTTGGGAACATCGGGATAAGCGGGAACCATGGGAGGATTGTCATCAATATCCCAGTCACTCATCGGAATCATGGGTATGTCTTTTTTAGACGTCTTGCCGGTAACAGGCATAGGCTGGTCGGTACTAGGTGTGAGTTTGTCGTCGTTTGGCATGGGTTTGTCGTCGTTAGATACTTGAGAGAAGGTTATTATAGCTTGTTCTATTGGCTCATCAACCCGAACGTTTATAAATGTCAGCGCTAAGTAGTAATGTCCCCTTTCTCCCAAGTAGAAATGTCCCCTGAGTGATTAGACTCAGCGCCTGTGAAAACCAGAGGCGGGCATTTTGAAATGGACGACATGATGA
>JBKJQT010000269.1:0-6668 GCA_046593855.1 Candidatus Nitrotoga sp.
CACTTCACTCATCTGGACTGCTCCACTTTGAAGGACTCAATTACGCCACGCATCAGATCCCTTGCTCGGAATAGTGCCCAGCTCCTGGTGGGTATATGATCACACGGGACGCGACACATATTCTGCATGCGGAAGATATACCAACGGGTGTGCATGAACGTAACGCCTTCGCCGTGCTGTGGCAGCGGGAATCGGTGCTACTGTCCAGCGCCTTGTTGATCGAATGTCGCGATCAGGCAAATGCAGCCGCAGTCACCCAGTTTGCCGAAAAGCTGAGTGGACTGTTGATTGTTTCTAGTCATGATCCGCTGGACCTGCAACGCAATACCTTGCGCTTTACTGTAAACAAACCGGGGCCCAAGGATCAAAAGTGTTTGTGGCAACACGCATTGGGTTCAGCGGTGCAGAAGCTTAACGGTTCGTTGGAGGGGGTCGCGTCGCAATACCGATTGAGCGCACAAACGATCCTGAGTACCGGTGCTGAGATCAGTAGCGCTATCAGCGCGAGCGATAAGCCGGACGAATTACTGTGGCGAGTCTGCCGTACTTTGGGGCGACGGCAGTTGGATGACTTGGCGCAGCGTGTTGAGCCAGTTTCCCGCTGGGAGGATCTGATCCTGCCGGAACATCAGAAAGTGATTCTGAGCCAAATCGTCAGTCACGTGCGTAACCGGCTCAAGGTCTGCGACGAATGGGGCTTTGCTAGCAAGAGTGCGCGCGGCATGGGCCTCAGCACCCTATTCTCTGGCGAAAGCGGGACCGGTAAAACCATGGCTGCCGAAGTGCTGGCCAACGAACTACACCTCGATCTTTACCGCATAGACCTATCCTCAGTGGTCAGCAAATACATCGGCGAGACGGAAAAAAACTTGCGCAAAGTTTTCGATGCCGCCGAGGACAGCGGCGTCATCCTGCTATTCGACGAGGCCGATGCCTTGTTTGGTAAGCGCAGCGAAGTGAAAGACAGTCATGACCGCTATGCCAACATCGAAGTGAGTTATTTGCTGCAACGTATGGAGGCTTACACCGGCCTTGCCATTTTGACTACTAACCTGAAGACATCTCTAGATACCGCGTTTCAGCGGCGTTTGCGTTTCGTCGTGCAATTCACATTCCCCGATACCGAACAACGCGAGGCCATCTGGCGTAGCGTATTTCCCGGCGCCACACCGACTCAAGGCCTGGACTATCGCAAGCTGGCGCAGCTTCAGGTGGTAGGCGGAAACATCCGTAACATCGCCCTTAATGCCGCATTCCTGGCCGCCGATTCAGGCGAAGTTGTCGGCATGGGGCATCTGCTGCAAGCGGCCCACGGCGAGGGATCCAAGCGCGAGCGCCTTTTGACCGATGCAGAAACGCGGGGGTGGGTATGAAACGTGTCGTCCTGCATATTGATAGTCTGGTATTGAAAGGTTTTCGGCACGAAGACCGGCATGGCATTGCCGTGGGTCTGCAGCAGGAATTGGGTCGTGTATTCGCCGATCGCGAGGCTGTTTCGCTTTTGAGCGCTGTGGGAGATGTGTCACGGCTGCAAGTGGGTGGCGTGCCTGTCGAGCAGGGCTCAAGGCCGCAGCGCGTTGGTGAGAGAGTGGCGCAGGGTATTGGCAAGGAGATGAGGAAATGAGCACCGCCGCTCCTTTGCAGACCCTTGCCGCCAAGACAAAGCCGCTGAGCACTTCGATCCACGCCGGTTTGCTGCTGCAACGCAAGTGCGCGTGCGGGTCGCCCACGTCGTCGCTGACCGGCGAATGCGCGGAATGCAAGAGTGGGAAACGCCTGCAGACCAAGCTCGCCATCGGCGCGAGCAACGATCCGCTGGAGGAAGAAGCGGACCGGGTCGCAGACCAGGTGATGCGCATGTCCGCCCCGGAGGTCTCCGTCGCGGCGGCGGCGCAGGTCAGCCGCAAATTCGCGGAATACGAGTCGCATACCGAGGGTACGGATACCGCCCCCGCTAGCGTAGACCGCGTTCTTGCCAGTTCCGGCAGGCCTCTGGATCCTGCGCTACGGCAGGACATGGAGCAGCGCTTCGGCCACGACTTTTCACGGGTGCAAGTGCATTCCGGCGCGGCTGCCGAGCAATCGGCGCGGGACGTAAACGCCCACGCCTACACCGTGGGCTGCAACGTTGTCTTCGGTGTCGGCCGGTTTGCCCCTGCAACGCCGGGCGGTCGCCGCCTGTTGGCTCACGAGTTGACGCATGTGGTGCAACAGTCGGACGGGAATCGGGCCGTAGCCGCAGTCGTCCGGCGCCAGACGGGCGCCGAAGGCGCGTACAAAATCATTTCGCAGATCTGGCAGGTAGCGGGCCGCGACATCGTCGCCGTGGCCACAGGCCACGGCGACCAGGTTCTGTTCTTCTATCGCCGGATCGGCACTGGCAGCAAGGGCGTCGGCGTCGCCCCGAAGGCCGGCCAATGGACGCCCTTCAAGACGCTCATGACCCAGGACGAGTCGATCCTTGGTGCAAAGGCCAACCCCAATAAAGCCTGGATTAACAAGCAGCCGTACTACACGCAGGTCGCCCCCGAAGATCCGCTGCGCGGCATGGCCAACAAGCGGAACCAGCAGGTCGGTGCGTGGCTCGACAAGGAGGGCGTCCCCGCCGGGACGGTGAAGGACTGGCAAACCGTCGAGCAGGAGATGGACAACGTCGCAGGCAAGTACCGCCAGTCGGTTAAGGGCGGCGGTGGTGGCGGCGCGAAGGCCGCGACAGCGGAAGTCAAGGGCGGCGCCGTCGAAACAAAGGCCGCGGGAGTCGAAACAAAGGCCGTCGGAGTCGAGGCGAAGGCCCTGGCTACCGAGGCGAAGCTCGTCGGCGTCGAGGTAACGGCGCTCAAGGCGGAGAACGTTCTCACCAAGGGCGCACAAATCGCCGCGAAGGGGGCAAAGATTGCGCGGATCAGCGAGCTGGTCATCGCGCTTGGCATGCCGGGGCCATGGGATGTCTTCTTCATGTTCATCGCGGCATTCGCGTCGCTCGCGGAAGCGAAAGCAAAGCTGCGCGCCGACGCGTACGCCCTGGGCTTCGCGGAGGGGCTCGCCGCGGTGATCACCTGGACGCAGGCGGACGATGTACAGCGAATGCTCATGAACAGGGTCACAAACCCAAGCATGGGCGAACGCGTCGCCGGGTTCGAGGGCGTTCGCGAGAAGGGCAACAACGAGGGGGGTGGCGGCGGGGTGGAAGTTCGGGAACGCCCTGAACGGCACGCAGCGCAAGGGCTTTCGGGCTCATGCCCTCGCGGCGACCGGGCTGCGGGAACGCCGGCACTCCAGCCGCGACGATCTGATCATGATGGGCGTCGCCCTCAAGCCCACGGTCCTCGATCTGTTCGAGGAGGCGGAGCGGCAAGAGCGCGAGAAGCGGCTGGTGGAGGAATGGCGACTGGCGAACCTGCGCCCGCCCATGTGATGCGCTAGCCCGCCCTCAGGCTAGCGACAAACCGACCGGCGTCGACACATCGGCGATGAAGGCGTCGATTCGGGAAAGGAATGACGATGAAATCCGACGCAGGGGTAATGGGGTCAGACTCGATTAAAAATAATGAACCATATCTGTAAACATGGAGAGCTTATGTTGATCATACTTAAGGAAATAAATCCGCAGGCAAGAGTCGCAGCCTTGCACGGGGTATTTGATCAATGCGCCGTCTTGCATGCTCAACCTGATGAACAGGTTACCGGACCACAACTCCATACTGAATTGACAAAAAGGTACCTGATGCCATGAGCGGCTATTCGAATTCACCAAAAGTACTCAAAGGCGGTATCGTGTTGATCGATGCCGAAACAGGTCGGGTGCTGCGCATTATTTCGTTGCAGTACAACCCGGAAAAAATGACGCGTACCCTGCAAGTACAGGGTGCTGGCGGCGAAGGTGGTAACCGCTCTGAGGCCATGCGCTTTAAGGGTCCGGCGGTGGAGACGTTCAAGCTGGAGGCGGACATCGATGCGGCGGATCAACTGGAATTTCCCGATCAACACCGCTCCATGGTGGAAAACGGAATTCAGCCGCAAGTGTCGGTGCTGGAATCGCTGGTCAACCCAACCAGCGGCCAGTTGTTCGACCGCAATGCAATGTCTCAGTCCGGCACGCTGGAGATCGCGCCGATGGAGGCGCCACTGGCCCTTTTTGTGTGGGGAAAAAATCGCATCGTACCGGTGCGCATTACGGATTTCAGCGTGACCGAGGAAGCCTTCGACCCATCCTTGAATCCGATTGTCGCTAAGGTAAGTATTGGTCTTAGGGTGCTGAACGTGGACGATCTCGGTTTTGATCACAAGGGCGGTAGCTTGTTCATGAGTTATTTGCAAAACAAGGAACGGCTTGCCGCTAAAGCCCAGGCGGGCAATTTCTCCACGCTGGGAATAGGAGGTATTTGATGATAGACCCGATCCAGGCTTTCATGCAGGCGAATTCTCTGGTTACGCCCTTGTTTCCGCCCGAGAGCCGCTACCACGGTATCGCAGCGGTGCAGTCTACTCAACCTGACGGTACGGTCGTCGCATACCTGAAGCGTCGCTTCGTGCCACCGCCTGAAAACTTCTCGCTGGTACAAGAGCATATGGTCACAGCGGGCGACCGGCTGGACAATCTTGCCGCGTACTATATCGGTGATCCGTCGCAGTATTGGCGCATCTGCGATGCCAACGGCGTTATACGCCCGGAAGAATTGACGGAGACTGCGGGCAAGCGCTTACGCATTACCTTGCCAGAAGGTGTTCAGGGAGTAATCGATGCTGGCTAAAGGGATACATCTCACGCTGATGATCGGCCCCATCGTGCCGGTGCCGGTGCCGCAGATGGTGATGAATGCTCTCGACAGCGTGCAGGTTACTACTGCGGCAGGCGCGGCGAGCGGCTTCCAGATGAGCTTCCAGTTCAGCAGCAAATCGGAACTGAACACGTTTTTCATTATCGCCGGCGCGATGAACAGCGGACCCGCTACGCCGCCGCTACGCGTCATGCTGATCATCACCCTCAACGGTACGCCACAGCCACTGTTTGACGGGGTGATGACGAATGTAGAGGTGCAGGCGGGAAGTAACGGCTCTCCCGGCACGGTGACGGTTACCGGGGAGGATCTTACCAAGGTCATGGATATGCTCGATTTTAGCGGCCTGCCTTACCCTGCAATGCCAATTGAGACGCGCGTGGCGCTGATTTGCGCCAAATATGCGGCCTTCGGCTTGATTCCGCTGATTATTCCAGTGCTGTTTCCTGATGTTCCCATCCCGGTGGACAAGATTCCCGCGCATAAGGGTACCGACCTTCAATACATTCAGCAGCTCGCTGAAGAGGCCGGCTACATTTTTTATATCGAGCCTGGGCCGGTGGCGGGCACCAATATCGCCTATTTCGGACCCGAGATCAAAGTGGGCGTACCGCAACCGGCACTCAACGTGGACATGGACGCGTTAACCAACGTCGAAAATATGAATTTTTCGTTCGATCCGACAAAGGGTGTGCTGCCGGTCGTGTTCATCCAGAACCAGCTTACGCGCGTCCCGATCCCGATCCCGATTCCCAACATCAATCCGTTGCAGCCACCGCTGGGCGTGCTTTCTACAACGATCAGCAACCTTAAGATACTGAAGGACACGGCAAAGATGAACCCGATGCAGGCGATTTTGAGAGGACTCAATGAAGCGAAGAAATCGCAGGACTCAGTCAGCGCCAATGGCAGCATTAATGTGCTGCGTTACGGTCGACCACTGAAAGCCAGGCAACTGGTCGGCGTGCGTGGCGCAGGCATAGCCTACGATGGCCTCTATTTCGTAAAAAGTGTCACCAGCACACTCAAGCGCGGCGAGTTCAAGCAAAGTTTCAACTTGACGCGCAACGGTCTGGTTTCAATCACACCGAGGGTTCCCGTATGAGCGATAGCGGAAATTTCTTCGGCAAGTACCGCGGCATGGTACTCAACAATATAGACCCGATGCAGATGGGACGATTGCAGGTACAGGTGCCTGATGTGGCAGGTCTCATTCCCACAACCTGGGCGATGCCCTGCGTGCCGCTGGCCGGGATCAATATGGGCATGTTTGCGTTGCCTATGATCGGTAGCGGCGTGTGGGTAGAGTTCGAACAGGGTAATCCGGATTACCCGATCTGGGTCGGCTGCTTCTGGGGCAGTGCCGCAGAGTTGCCGGTGTTGTCGCGCATGGTGCCGCCCGCAGTGCCTGGCATCACGTTGCAGACTCCGCTGAAGAATGGTCTGGTTATTAGTGACGTACCCGGCCCCACTGGAGGCATCCAGTTGCAAACCACGACCGGTGCCATGATCTCGGTGACCGATATCGGCATCATGATTTCTAACGGCAAGGGCGCAGTAATTAATCTCACCGGGCCGACGGTGGACATCAATCTCGGGGCACTCACGGTGATATAAGGAGAACGCTAGTATGCCCGCACCCATCCTTCATCTTGGCGCCACGATAACCTGTATGCATGCAGGGCCGGCGACGCCGCTCACGCCATTTCCACGCGTGCTGCTGAGCGGCCAGCCAGTAACCACACTGGCCTCGCCCTATGCGATTACCGGCTGCGCTCTTACTGGGTCACCCAATCCACCCTGTGTCACCGCGCAGTGGGTGGTGGGCGCATTACGGGTGTTGGCTGGCGGCGTGCCGGTGCTGATACAGACGGGGCAGGCGGTGTGCGT
>JBKJQT010000273.1:0-5835 GCA_046593855.1 Candidatus Nitrotoga sp.
CCTGCAACGTCTTACTGCTTCGGCCAAACCTGCGACCGGTAAGGCACCAATTCGCGCGTTGGTTCTTATACCCACGCGCGAGCTTGCCGCACAGGTGGAAGAGAGCGTGCGCGATTATGGCAAATACCTGAAACTTACCTCGATGACAATGATTGGGGGCGTTAACATTAATCCGCAGATACAGCGCTTGAAAAGCCGCGTGGATATTTTAGTTGCCACACCGGGCCGGTTACTCGATCACTTACAGCAGAAAACGCTAGATCTGTCGCATATTGAAATACTGGTGCTGGATGAAGCCGATCGCATGCTGGACATGGGCTGCATTGGCGACATTAAAAACATCCTGGCTATATTGCCCAAGAAGCGGCAAAACCTGCTGTTTTCTGCCACCTTCTCCGACGAGATAAAGATGCTGGCCGATGGGCTGCTCAACAAACCGGCGATGATAGAAGTGGCGCGTCGCAATGCTACTGCAGAACTGATCACGCAGAAAATTTATCCGGTGGATCGCGAAAGAAAACGGGAGTTGCTCACCCATCTTATCAAGGAATATAACTGGCATCAGGTGCTGGTATTCACCCGCACCAAACATGGTGCCAACAAGTTAGCGGAACAACTCAACAAGGACGACATTCCAGCGCTGGCGATCCACGGCAATAAGAGCCAAGCGGCACGCACCCGCGCATTGGCAGAATTTAAAACCGGCAAACTGCAAGTGCTGGTAGCGACTGACATTGCTGCCCGTGGCATCGACATCATTGAATTGCCGCACGTTGTCAACTTCGAGATGCCCAATGTATCGGAAGATTATGTCCACCGTATTGGACGCACCGGTCGCGCAGGCAGCGAAGGCGAGGCAAGTTCTTTGGTCTGTATTGATGAACATAAGCTGCTGTGGGATATTGAGCGACTGACCAAGCGCGAAATTCCGATTGTGCAGGTACCCGGCTTCGAGCCAGATCCTCGCATCAAGGCAGAGCCTATTTTAAACGGTCAGAATCGCGGTCAAGGTGGTGAGCGTAAACAAGGGCAAGGCAAGAGTCGTACTCGTACAGCGCCGCGTGCAAACAGTGGACCAGGTCGCGCCAGCACTACTGCTGGAAAGCGTGTTGCCCGTACACCTGCATTGCACCGTTCCGGTGGATACAATCGCTAATAATATCTTCACCAAGATGTAGCGCTGGTAATTAATTGGACTGGCTCCGACAACGCTCATCAATTCGTTTTTTACGAAATTATCGGCAGCGTTGGCGGGCATGACTCAATATTCCGGGGTATCTAAAATGAAAGTCACGACTGACGAAAAAGTCATAGCTGCGACTAAATTGTGGTTGGAGCGGGCTGTTATTGGCCTCAATCTGTGCCCGTTCGCCAAGGCTGTTCACGTAAAAAATCAGATACGCTATGTGGTAAGTAGTGCAGCCACGCATGAGGATTTACTAAGAGATCTCATGCGAGAGCTGGAAGTTTTGGCCGAAACGCCCGCAACAAATATCGACACAACCTTGCTTATTTATCCCTATGTGCTCACTGATTTTATCGAATACAACAACTTTCTCGATGTAGCAGATGCGGCGCTGGAAGACATCGATTTGGAAGGTGAATTGCAAGTGGCCAGTTTTCACCCGCAGTATCAGTTTGCTGGCACACAACCTGATGATATTGAAAACTTCACCAACCGGTCGCCGTATCCCATGCTGCATCTGCTGCGCGAAGTGAGTGTAATACAGGCGGTGTCAGCCTTTCCTGAGGCCGAGAAAATATTCGACAAAAACATTGAGACACTGCGCCGTTTGGGCCATGCAGGCTGGAATGACTTGGGGCTGGTTAAGACCAGCCCTCCCTTGGAAAACCAATAACTGCGCAAAGACCTTTAACAGTGACATCACCCACTTTTTCTTTACTTACCCCCGATTGCGTTATGAACGCGTTGGACAGCTTGAACTGCCGCAGCGATGGCCGCCTGTTGGCGCTGAACAGCTATGAGAATCGTGTCTATCAGGTGGGCATAGAAGAAGGCTCACCACTGGTGGCAAAATTCTATCGACCGGAACGCTGGACAAATGCGGCCATACTCGAAGAACACGCTTTCGTAAAGGCGTTGATCGAACGCGAAATTCCGGTGGTACCTGCTTTGGTGCTGGGTGGCAAAACACTGCACACCTTTGAAGGATTTCGTTTCGCCGTTTTTCCCAAGCACGGTGGGCGGGCGCCCGAACTTGAAGATCGAAATACGCTGGAATGGATGGGACGTTTTCTGGGTCGCATCCACGCCATTGGCGCACTCAAACCGTATCAGCATCGCCCCACACTAAATATAGCGAACTTCGGTGTAGAACCTCTTGATTTTTTACTGACCCATAACTTTATCCCTGCCGATCTGGTTGCTGCCTATCGTAGCGTAGCAGATCAGGCACTGACTGGCGTGCGTCATTGCTTTGAGCGTGCCGGCAACGATATAAAAACACTACGTCTGCATGGCGATTGTCATACAGGTAATGTGCTATGGACGGATGACGGTCCGCACTTCGTTGATTTTGACGATAGCCGCATGGGGCCTGCTGTGCAGGACTTGTGGATGCTGTTGTCGGGCGAGCGTGCTGACATGGCACGGCAGTTGAATGACGTGCTGGCAGGGTATGAAGATTTTTACGATTTTGATTCATGTGAATTGCATCTGGTCGAAGCACTGCGCACCTTGCGCCTGATTCATTATTCCGCCTGGCTGGCACAGCGCTGGGATGATCCAGCCTTCAAGCAAGCCTTCCCGTGGTTTAATACTCAACACTATTGGCAAGATCGCATTCTGGAATTGCGCGAGCAGATCGCGCTGATGGATGAGCCGCCATTATGGCCGGTTTGATGGATGGACCCTGATATGCAAACTCGTTGCGCTTGCGACAGCAATAAAAATTTCACAGACTGTTGCGGCTGTTATATCGAGGGCAACACGCCTGCCCCCAGCGCTGAAGCATTGATGCGTTCCCGCTATGTCGCTTACACATTGGAATGCGAGGATTACATACTGGCAACTTGGCATCCCTCTACTCGCCCCGCCCCGCTGGATACGGCTGATAAAGTTAAGACAAAGTGGCTGGGGTTGGAGGTGAAGCGCCATGAGTACAATCTTCAGGAACCGGACCGCGCCGTAGTGGAATTTGTGGCGCGCTACAAAATAGGTGGTCGTGCATATCGACTGCACGAAGTGGGTCGCTTCGTGCGCGAGGGCGACCAATGGTTTTATGTGGATGGAGACATACTCTAAGTTAGACTTAACACCTTACAGCCCTTAGACTTACTTATTTTTTGCAATACCTATTATCGCGAGAACATTCATCATGGCAACGGATTCTGTAACACAGCCTGTACTACAAGCAATTGAAGCACCCGCACCTGCCTCGCGTGATTTAATCACGCGCGAAGTGGCGCGCCGTCGCACCTTCGGCATTATCTCTCACCCGGATGCGGGCAAAACCACGCTGACCGAAAAATTATTGCTGTTTTCCGGCGCGATTCAATTGGCAGGTACGGTGAAGGCACGCAAGAGTGGTCGTCACGCAACTTCCGACTGGATGGACATCGAAAAGCAACGCGGTATCTCTGTAGCCAGCTCAGTGATGCAGTTCGAATATCTTAACCATGTAGTCAATTTGCTCGATACCCCGGGCCACCAGGATTTTTCCGAAGACACTTACCGCGTGCTCACCGCTGTAGATTCCGCGCTGATGGTTATTGACGCGGCCAAGGGCGTGGAAACGCAAACCATCAAATTGCTCAATGTGTGCCGTATGCGCAATACACCCATCATAACTTTCATCAATAAAATGGACCGTGAAACACGCGATCCGGTGGAATTGCTGGATGAGGTTGAGTCCGTTCTTAATATCCAGTGCGCTCCAGTGACTTGGCCGCTGGGAATGGGCAAGACTTTCCGTGGTGTCTATCACTTATTGCGCGACGAGATTTTACTGTTCGCGGCGGGCGAAGAACGCGCTGATCAGGATTTTGAAATAGTTAAAGGCATCAATAACCCACGCCTTGTGGAAATGTTCCCACTGGAAATAGGACAGCTTAAAGCAGAAGTTGAACTACTAAATGGAGCTTCTCATCCCTTTGATCTGGCCGCGTTTCTGGCCGGCACGCAAACCCCCGTATTCTTCGGCTCTGCTATCAACAACTTCGGCGTGCGCGAAATTCTCAACGCCCTGTTGGATTGGGCTCCAGCGCCGCGTGCACGCGATGCCACTGTACGTGTGGTCGCACCTAACGAGGCGGCTTTTACTGGCTTCGTGTTCAAGATTCAAGCCAACATGGACGCGAATCATCGTGACCGCATCGCCTTCTTACGAGTTTGCTCCGGACGCTTTGAGCGCGGCATGAAGATCAAACACTTGCGTATTAACCGCGAAATTCGTGTATCCAACGTAGTCACCTTTATGGCCTCCAGCCGTGAGCAGGTAGAAGAAGCCTACGCTGGTGACATCATCGGCCTACCCAACCACGGCAACATGCAGATTGGCGACAGCTTTTCAGAAGGCGAGTTATTACAGTTCACCGGCATTCCTTATTTCGCACCAGATTTCTTTCGCTCCGTGCGTATCCGGAACCCGATCAAGGTCAAGCAGCTGCATAAAGGCTTGCAGCAGCTTGGTGAAGAGGGCGCGGTGCAAGTATTCAAGCCAGTGAGTGGTGGTGATTTAATTCTGGGTGCGGTCGGCGTACTGCAGTTTGATGTGGTGGCCAGCCGCTTGATGGGTGAGTACGGCGTGGATGCAGTATTCGATGGCACCAATACCACGAGCGCGCGTTGGGTTACTTGTGACGACAAAAAAATGCTCGCCGATTTTGAGAAGGCTCTATCCCACAACGTCGCCTACGATGCCGCCAGTAACATGGCCTATCTCGCACCGAACAGCGTCAACCTCAAACTCACCCAGGAACGTTGGCCAAAAGTAATTTTCCACACCACGCGCGAACATGCGGTGAAGCTGTAGTGGTCGGAGAATTTGTAGAGTGCGCTTGCACACCAAGCGCATCTTTCTTCACTGTTCCCATTCCCTTTTGTTAGATGCTGTTGACCAACCCGCACTGCCTTGAATCACTATGCAACACTATCAGTAAAATTTGGAAATGCCTTTTGGCATTGCTGTATGGGTGATAATGTCCGATCATCTTCATGCCGTCTGGCATGCTTCCGAAAAATAACAAGAATTTTTTGCTAAATGGATTAAGGCTTTGGAATTTAATCGTTTTTTGTGGGACTTATATCGCGACTCCAAAGATGGGCGCGTAGCCATTGAGCGCGATGTTGCCGGTCACTTGGCAGCTACTCAGCAACTTAGAGAGACATCATCATTCACACATATGATGGGTTTCTTTGAGGAGTCAAATGATGATTTGGTGGAAGATGTTGTTCTCGAACCAGAAGCAGTTAATCTTTGCGAGTTGATTGCGGAGTATGCAGCGGAGCACACTGTCACCAATATGTGCGAGGCAGAGCAGCTTTTTATTTCAATTGCTGATGACGCTGTGGTATGGAACTTTGAAGGTGATGCAGGCACGAACATCTGGGGTGGGTTTGGCGGGGGTAAACTCAATGCAACACGTTATGGTGATATTTTTGGATCAATAGCAGGCCTCTCTGCTGGCCTGCATGCAACTTATCCTGAGTTCTTCACTCCTTACCTATTCGCAACCCGATTTGATGAGTTCAGCAAACTTTGCCAGTCCTTTGATATTCGACTTCCCGAAGTTCCGGGCAAGCTGAAAAAATGCGAGCGAGCATTGTATTACCTCGCCATTAACCGATCGCTTGCGAAAGTCGTAAAGCGATCG
>JBKJQT010000303.1:0-8769 GCA_046593855.1 Candidatus Nitrotoga sp.
AAAGACTTCGTAGCCCATTTCTGCCGGTTCGATGTAAAAATTGGCAGGCTGAAACACCTCTAAGCTTTCGCATTTTTTGCCATATGGCCGCAGGATGCGTGTCGCCTCGGCGGGTAAGGTGCGGTCATACAATTCCAGCAACCCAGTTTCCCCCAACCTGTAGCGCTCAACCTGAACTTTGCCATACGTCCAGGCCAGCGCGGTTGCGCCCTGCTGTGCGGCATGAAGCAGCATCAACTTGAGTGCGAGCGCAGGCCACTCTTTCAGCCACGGCGACACGGGTATGGGCTTAACCGAATCTTCATCTTGCAAGAAGCGCTGCGCCCAGTCGCTTTGTACCTCTTGTAGTAACAGCACGCGCTCATCGTCAGCGCCTTCCAGCATGTCACAGCGCACATGCAAAAGCACGTTGCGGTGGTCAAAGTGGCTGGAGAAAAAACTGGGCGCGTAGTATGGCAAAGTGACCAGCCATTCACGGTACTGCTCACCGCCGGTTAAGCGATAACGCGACCATTTACCCTTTGCCGTTAGCTTGGGGAATATCTTTTGGGCGTGGTTGTTTGCCAGCGTCACAGCTTCCTCATGCGTGGCGCACAGTCCCGAAGGCTTGCCATGAGGAACAATCATTTTTCCACGGTAGGTATAGGCCACCCAACCCCGCTCCGTGTTAAGCAAATCATTCCAATCCACTGCATCCACCCCTTAACTACATCAAGCACCTCATCCCCGGTGGTATAGATGCCAATCTGGCACAGGTCAAGGTTGACGCAATGACATGCGTCAACTATGAATTTCACTTTACGTTATGTGTTATGCGTTCCGTCACCTGCGACTGTCCACAATTGATCAAGCAAGGCAATTCATGAATAAGAAAACTCGAGGTATTGTTTTAGCTTTGATGGTGTTCCTTGGAGGCTGCGCTGGCATGGTCACTTCCAACGATGGTGAGCGCGTAATAATCGAACACGATGGATTCATTTCCATAGAATCAGCGAGATCAATCGCATTAAAGAGCTGCGAACAGGCTGGAAAGAAGGATGCTAAGCATATTGCTACAGCAAACAAGAACCCTAGGTTTGCAGCGGGCTTTGGTGTTCAGTTAAGCACGTTTCAATGCATTTAAGAGAAGAGCTTTGTGAGAATGCCAGCCCCTTACTTCCAGTAGTTGACTGCACAAAAACAAATGGGGGTCAGATTTATTTATTCCCCATCCACGCCTTATTATCCTTTGTGAATGGTCTGACAAGACCTTGTCGTTGAATTCGCCAACCAATTACCTGCTCTACGGTATAAGAGATAAATAAAGCTGTCCCTTTGTGATACTAGAATAATCCACTGGTTTTTTTCTGGGTTAGCGATGGATCATGTCTGGGTTTCCGCAGAACGACCGCAATCTGTCCACATCTGAAGTGGCCAAGATTACGCCGCCATCCGAGTCTTCCAGCCGCCCTTGGTATCTTCGGCGATTATCTGCTCGTAGCACTGCTGATCGATGTCGTTGATGCGCTGGATCGTGGCGCGAATCGGCGCATTCCCATTGTCGTGCTCGACATAGATCAAGCGCAGGAGGCGATCCGCCGTCTTGGGTAACCGGCCTTTCTTTTCCCACAGCGCGACAGCCTGATCGGTGACGCCAAGCAGTTCCCCCAGACCGCGCTGAGATAACCCCATCTCCTTGCGCAGGAAACGAACCTCGGTACCGGTCAGGTGCGACTTGTTGGTCAAGGCCTGTGCGATGGCGCGTTGCAGCCCGTCCGCGTCATGGATGGATACACCCTCTCCGTACTTCGTCTTCCTAACGGTGTAGCCGTTTGCCAGCCAGACATTCATCAGGCCGCTCTCGGTGTAGTGGTAGATGTTTTTCATTATCTTCTCTCCTGGTCAGTCGATGACCGTTATAATCACGGCGAGATCACCGTCTTCTTGTTTCTCAATGGCAACTGCCACCAGCACCACATCGCCCGCATATTGATACTCAAGTGTCGCTTTCCAGTCGCCTTGAATAGTCAGATGCGCGGGTTCGTGGATACGACCTTTGCGCAGGCATTCCAGCACTTGGCGCAAGTTGATGCGGCGCTGTTTCATGCGTTGCTTCGCATGACCTGTCAGGACTACCCGACAGCTGTCTTTTGCGATAACGTGCAGCTTCTTGAGAAAGCCCGCATCGCCCAGTTGCATTGGTTTGACCGTTCCCATGCCTATAAAGTTTATAGGTTGCATCGGAAAAGTCAATCTCTGACAGAAAAAATATTGCGAGTTTTTAATCTGTCCGGTTTTGTAACAGCCCATCTTACCGCCCGTCACGCCGCTTGCAGTAAACAAAACGCGCAAGCACCGCGCCGGGCTAGTGCAGTGGTATTGGCAGAGCGCCGAAGGCAAGAAACCACCATCGGCTTGCGCCCTGCTGTGCGGCATGAAGCAGCATCAATTTGAGCGCGAGCGCAGGCCACCCTTTCAGCCACGGCGGCACGGGTATGGGCTTGACCGAATCTTCATCTTGCAAGAAGCGCCGCGCCTTTTGCGCCCAGTCGCTTTGCACCTCTTGTAGTACCAGCACGCGCAAATCGTCAGCGCCTTCCCGCATGTCACAGCGCACATGCAAAAGCACGTTGCGGTGGTCGAAGTGGCTGGAGAAAAAGCTGGGCGCGTAGTATGGCAAAGTGACCAGCCATTTGCGGTACTGCTCACCGCCGGTTAAACGATAACGCGACCATTTACCCTTTGCCGTCAGCTTGGGGAAAATCTTCTGGGCGTGTTTGTTTGCCAGCGTCACAGCTTCCTTGGCCGTGGCGCACAGCCCCGTAGGCTTGCCATGAGGAACAATCATTTTTCCACGGTAGGTATACGCCACCCAACCCCGCTCCGTGTTAAGCAAATCATTCCAATCCACTGCATCCACCAATAGCCCAGCATGTGGTCGCGCCACTGCGGATGCGACACCAGCATCGCACTGGCAGGCGTGATTGATGCGAACGGATTGATCTGCCCCATCTGGGTGTGCTCCCATAAACGCCGAGCAGAAATTCCCAGCGCGCAGCCTTTAAAGTTCCAGCCAGAATGATCTTTGTCGAACAGTGTCATGGGAAAGATAGTATGACGCAGGCATCAATTACTCAGCGTACCTCTCACCCCTCATCACCCGCGCTGCCATCGAAGAAAACCTTGCCGGTCATCCTTGAAATCACAATGACGCGACTGCTCCGCAGCATGTGCTGATTATCATCCCAAGCAGTAGATACATACCAGCACGGCTCGTCAGGAATGGTGGCGTATATCCTGCAATTTTCCGGCTTCTTGCTGTCACAACGAAATTCCCCGCGATCAGACTTGCAAACCTGCGTGGCGATCTCCAGCGCTTTCTGCTTTGTGATGGGAGGGAACGGCCTGATACTTGAATCCTGTTTGCGTTTCATCTGCGCTCAAGCGCAGCATTGAACAATCGCCTTATTAAACTTGGATCATCCTTCATCATCAGCACATGCCGTTCGGGGGCAAACTCATCTGGCAGACTCAACTCCAAAGGACGCGGTGCGTGGTTCATGAATTTGCCACTGTGTAAGCCATGCCAGCTTTTTCATCTTGCTCAATGGCGATTTCAACGGCTCGCTTGGCAACATCTAATAGCCGCTCGCTCCCGGCTTTGAGGGTGAAGCTCTCTTGGACGAGGGCGGCTATATTGCTTTGGGTAGGCTTGTCCACCAGCGGCACAACTACATTTTCAATTTCACCCACACGCCAGTGAAGGATGATTGATCCGCCCGCATCACGCTCGGCTTGTGTCCGTACCAGCGTTGAATTCAGTGCGAGGGTTAGATAGTCTGGCAGCACCTCGTCTAAGTCGCGTACAGCAAGGTGTAATACCGCCCCCGATGTTATGAAGTTCGCATCTTCACGCAAACAATATGCCTCACCCACGCTACCATCCTTGGAATACAGAATCGTGTTTTTCTTTGGTTTCAAAACTTCCAAGTCGTCTTTATTTTCTGCAACAAAGACGGCATTCAGGCGTTTTTGTGGCTTGGTCAAGCCAGACTTGCTGTAATCCGCCACACGCAAAAATGGCAAGCCGTCCTCGTCGTCGGTGTATGCGTCCGAACCTGGCTCAATAGATTTTTTAATCTGCACCAAATCAGTCAGCCGCGCATGGGGTCGCGCCGTAATGTGGCTCATCATTTGCTCATACTTCGGCTGGTAATACTCCGCATCCAGCCGCCCCGAGGCGGCGAATGAGTATTCGAAAGATTTGACATTAACACCCTCGGAACTCGGTAAAAAATTTTTCATGCCTAGCGTGTCGAGTAGCAGGGTTTCAGCATGGGCATATTTTTCGTTTGCGGTTTCTTTCAATGAAAAGGATATATAAACCACTTGCTCTATGGCTGTCTGAAATTCATTTGAGAATTTCGGAATCCTAAGTTCCTTGAATTTGGCAAGGCTGAAATTTGCCTGATTGCCTTGCATAGACATTTTTTCAATCTCCATCCTCCCATACGCAGAAGTCAAAAAAACCGTCAATGTTGCTGAATTTATATATCGCTCATCAGGGCAAACTTTGAACAAGTGAGATTCATAAACATAATTATAATCCTTGGCGACTAGAGCCGATTTACCAATTAACTTAGGATTTCCATTTGTTCGGCAAATGAGGACATCATTTTTTTTCAAACAGTGTCGCTCGTAATCTGCACGGCTAAAGTTATTACTATGCGCCGTAGGCGTGCCTGCAAAAATTCCATCGAACTCGTGCATTCGCAAAACCAAATAACCATCACCATCATTGTTGATGCCATATATCGAGTTGTAATTGGCAGCCTTGATGATCTCTTTGCCAGAATAATACGAAGACATAAAGACAGTTTTTGCTGTGTGAAACTGCGCCTCTAATCTGAGTTGTTGATTGTCCTCCACGGTGCGGAAATTTCTCTCCGCAATTTCCAGCCCTTCCAACAAGCCCTTGTAACGGGCTTCATCGAAAGGGCTTAGCGAAAAAAACTTAATCGCTCTTTCTTAGCAAACTCAATGAACGCTTCGGCAATACCATCTTGTGTTTTACCATCGTGGTTAAACAAGTCATGCTTAACAATCAAATGCCCGTGTGCGTCCAGTAGCGGCGTGCCGTCTGTATTCATCACGTAGATTTTGTCGCCAGAATTGTCCTTGCTCGGCTCGCGCATGGTGGCAAAAAAGATGGGGTAGTCGTCCACTCTGGGGCAGAGTTCATCGTGCCACTTCTGCACAAACAGCACGCTGGTCTTGGTGCCGGTGTGCGGCTTGAACACGTTGCCGTGCAAGCCCACCACGGCCAAGATGCGGCAATGATCGGCCAAGTATTCACGGATGTCTTTGTCGCTGGAATTATTGAAGCGGCCTTGCGGCAATATGATTGCCATGCGTCCGCCGGGTTTAATAAAATTCAGGTTGCGCTCAATAAACAGGATGTCGCGTCCAACGGTGTTTTGCGGCTTAACTTTAACCTTGCGGTAAGTACCATCGGCCATTTTGTAGATGGTCTCGTGACTGGCACGCAGAAATTCAGGAAAGGTCGGCTCGCGCTGAGTTACATCTTCAATGTTCTTATCGTTCTCATCAACATTGTTCACCTTGCCGAGGCTTACGGTTCGCGCCAGTTCGTACTTGGCAAGGATACGCGTTTCTTTAATGTCGCCCGCAAAGGGCGGGTTTGCCATGAGGATGTCAAAACTAAAATCACGGTTTTGATCCCTTGTGACGCGAAGTCTGCGCAGTTTTTTCCAGCCTTCACCGTAAATATCTGTCCATTTCTCGTCTGTTGTTTTTTCGTCCCAGCGCTCGTAGTCCAGCGTATTGAGGTGGAGTACGTTAGTCTGGCCGTCGCCCGCAATCAGGTTTAACGTGCGGCCAACACGCACCGTCTTCTCGTCAAAATCAATTGCAAAGACTTTTTCTTGCACGTAGGTCTCACAACGGGCGGGCTTTTGCTCAGTGGTGAACAAGTGGCTCTTGTCCAGCCCCTCGTCTTTCATGATTTGTTCCCAAACGTGAAAAATGCTGTGGACAGGAAAGCCGCAACTGCCCGCTGATGTATCAATCATCGTTTCATGCTCTTGCGGATTGAGCATCTTCACACTCATATCAATCACATATCGCGGAGAAAAAAATTGCCCCTTCTCACCTTTGCTGCTCTTGTTTACCAAGTATTCAAAAGCTTCATCCACCACGTCAAGGTTGGAATTAAACAGTTTCACCCCTTCCAATGACGACACGCACACGGCCAGGTGGCTGGGGGTAAGTTGGATTCTTGCATCTTCGCTAAATACGCCATCCCACTTGGCGCGGGCTTTATCGAACAGGTCTTGAATTTTGGCTTTGAGTTCGGTCTCGGTTTCGCCGTAGTTTCTAAATACAAGGTGGCGTTTTTTATCACGTCCGCTTTCCATCTCGTCATACAACTTGGTGAAGATGAGTTTGAATAATTCCTCGAAGACATCCACCCCAGCATTGGCTAAAACTTCGTCCTCCATTTCCAGAATCAAATCTTTAAGCGACTTTCTTTCATTGACCAACTTGTCGAATTTAACGAGGTCTTCTATCGTCCAGCGGGCGGTCAGAATGTCGGTGAGTTTTTCATGCGCTGAGGGGATAGCGGGAATGTCTTCAAAGTAGTTTGGGTCTTTGCGGTGATAGAACGAAATGCTGTCGCCATTGCTCCATACGCCCATAGGGGCGCCCGTGGCATTGCAGTAAGACTTCAGTTGTTCTTTACCGTCCTTGAGTTTAGGTTTTTTGAGTTCAACCAAGATATACGGGTCAGTGGTGCGGATCGCGTCAAACAGGCAAATATCCGCCCGCTTTGTCTCACGGCCAAACACTACGCCGTATTCCAACACCATGCGACTGACGGGGTAGCCTAAATCATCCCTGAGAACCATCACGTACAACTGACGGACAGCTTCTTCCGGCGTGAGCTTGATGGGCTTGCCCCGCACCAAGCAAGTGACGTATAGCGCAGGTTTTTTGCCCACGTCTTTTACAGTGATGCTCGCTTCGAGTGCTTTGATTTGTTCGGGTTTGAATTGTGTGAGCTTGTAGTCTGAATCGTGCAGCAAATCGGAGAGTTTTGGTTGCTGTTTGCTGGATGTATTCATGGCAATTTACGCAAAATCCATATAATTGGCGGATAACGCCAATTATATGGCGTAATGTGCCAAATAGCTTTGTCATTGGCGTATCGCACCCCAACAATCTCACCCTATGAACATAGGGCAAGTCATTCGAGCACTGCGCAAGAAGCGAGGCGAAACGCTGGAGCAACTCGCCTTTGCTATTGGAACCGATCCAAGCAATCTCTCGCGTATTGAGAGGGGAGTTCAGCAACCATCAGCCGAATCGTTACGCACGCTTGCTGCAGCACTCGGCACAACTGTCGCTACGCTTTATGCCAGTGCGGAAGGTATCGCCAAGCTATCCAAGGAAACCCCAGACCTGCTGGGTGCTGATGAAGCTGATTACACAGAGGAGGCCATTCAGCTCCGCCGCCAATTTCGCAAGCTCACACCAGACAACCAAAAAATCGCCGTGGAATTGCTGCGCGCGCTTAACCGTACCCAAGGCGGAAAATAAACAAGCACCATTTAGGGGGTGTGGAGAAATAGCATTCGCTAATGCCGAAAACAACAAGCGGGTGGAGGGATTTACATAATATGGATTTAAATACATAATCTCGCCATGACTTGGGAAGTAATTTTTCACGACGCTTTTTCCGCTGAGTTTGCGGCGTTGAACCAGGCATTGCAGGATGAACTACTGGCCCATGCGATCTTGCTGCGTGATTACGGCCCCAGCTTGGGTCGCCCGACAGTGGACACACTCAAAGGCTCGAAGCATTCCAACATGAAAGAATTACGTTTTGCTTGGTCAGGTGAGATATGGCGCGTGGCGTTTGCTTTCGATTCAGCACGACAAGCAATTCTGTTGGTAGGTGGTGATAAGGGCGGTACAGATCAGCGGCGGTTTTACCAACGATTGATTGCCAAGGCCGATGCACGGTTTGACTCACATTTAGCCACGTTGGCAAAGATAAAGAAGGAGCATAAACATGGCAAATAATCTTGATCAAATGTTGGCTAAGCTGCCAGCTAAACGGCGCACTGCTATCGAGGCTCGCGCTAGTGAACTGGCAACGCTAAAAGACTTGCGTCAGGCCGTGGCTCAAACTCAAGAAGACTTGGCCAGTGCATTAGGCGTGGGGCAGGATACGATCTCTCGTCTGGAGAAGCGTAGCGATATGTTGCTCTCTACACTGCGCCGATACATCGAAGCGATGGGAGGCACGCTGAAACTGGTGGCACAATTCCCCAACCGTCCGCCGGTAGTCATAGATCACCTGACACCAATGCTACCCGCCGCAAAGGTTCGCAAATCAAGTACTGTTAGCAAGGCGGCTGCTTGATGTGGCTGGCACGTTAGTCTGTGACAAATTGATCGACTGACAACACAAAGCTTAGCCAACCCGCCCATCTTGTGCTAAATTCCGCCCAGTCTGACCAGAATACAGAGGGGTTATCATGCAGAGCGAATGGCAACTGCAAGAAGCAAAGACCAACTTGAGCCAGCTCATCAAACGGGCAGCAAGCGGCGATGCCCAGACGGTGACGGTACACGGCAAACCGACGGCGGTGGTGGTGTCGGCGGAAGCATACGCCCGGCTCACCCGCCACAAGGGCAAGCTCTCCGCCGCGCTGCTGCGCCCCGACCTCGCGGGTGAAGAGTTGGATTTTTCCCGCAGCCGCG
>JBKJQT010000298.1:0-3791 GCA_046593855.1 Candidatus Nitrotoga sp.
AAATCACGTCATCCCGACGCATCACTATACGCAGTTGGTGTCTCGCTAGGTGCTAACGCTTTGCTGAAATGGCTGGGTGAATCCAGAGAACTAGCAAACAGTCTGGTGACGCGCGCCGCCGCCGTTTCCGCTCCGCTGGATTTAACTGCTGCTGGTAACGCGCTCGATCAGGGTTTTAATCGCTACGTCTACACCGCGCGTTTTCTTTCCTCGCTCAAAACTAAAGCACTGCGAAAAGCCGAAAAATTCCCCGGCCTGCTAGACGTTAACGCCATCGCTGCTGCCACCTCTTTTCGTGAATTCGATACTCTCGTCACTGCACGGTTGCATGGGTTTATCGACGCCGACGATTACTGGTTCAAAGTCTCCAGTAAACCGCTGCTGAAATTCATAGCTGTCCCCACGCTCGTTATTAACGCAAAAAATGACCCCTTCCTGCCTGCGTCAGCATTACCAAGCCCTGCTGAAGTTTCACCCGCCGTGACACTGGAGCAACCCGACACCGGCGGCCACGTCGCGTTTCCGTCCGGCCCGTTTCCCGGCAACATCAGCTGGCTGCCCAGGCGGTTGATGGTGTTTTTTTCTCCCATACACTAATCCTGCCCGTAATTGTTTGTATTTGGGCCACCCAATCCTACAGGGCTGACGGTTACATTGGGCCTCATTTCATTAAGCACAACGTAAAAAATAACGCTGCTTACTCGGCACTAAAATAAATTCAACCCCTTGCATCCAAACCTACCTCCGTCTGCGTAATACAAACAGGAGGCGCATTGTGCGTCTCCCACCCTATCCAAGGAGGACCCCATGAAACACGCCAATCTCAGGGATTTAAACAAGGCATATGTCGCCATGATTGATGTCGAAATATTTTACATCTTAAATAATTAAAAAATATACTTAATTATTAACCAATTGATAAAAGAATAATTTTATTAATTTGCATGAATCTTGCTTATGTACTTTAAGAGGGGAGACATGAAATTTTAATGGAATTGGGCAAAAGTATATTTTGAAATAATTATTTCAAAAGATTGGCAATGACACTGTAGATGAGTACATGTTCTGTCAGCTTGTGAAATGTGTATTTTTTTCAGACTATATTTCGCCCGCTAAATTTAGCAGCGTAGTCTGTTGCTAACTAGATGTTTAATTAAAAGGAGTTTTCCTATGCGTAAAATTAGTCTAAGTATTGTATTAGCCTCGCTGCTTTTACCCCCACCCGCCTTGGCTGCCAGCCACCGTGAAGCGCCCATTACCGCACTCGATCACAAAGCCGATATAACAGATATTTATGCTTTTCGCAGCTATGGCACCGGGACGCCGAAAGTAACATTGATCCTGGGTGTTGACCCTCTATTGGAACCGTCAAATGGCCCTAACTGGTTCCCATTTGATCCTGATATTATTTATGAGATCAAGATCGACAATAATCACGATGCCGTCGAAGATATTGGTTTTCAATTCCGCTTTCAGACGGAACAGCGTTTGCCCAAGGTCTTCCAAGCCTATGTAGGCGTAGACACCGGTGCCGATGCCCCCGCAAATTCTCCTCCACCCGTCACTCCGGGTACGCCCATCGTTCCACCCAGAATAAACGACTTTGATGACGCTGGACTCGGTACACGCCAGACCTACACGCTGACTAAAATTACTTATACCAACGGCAAACCGGTCGCCAGACAGATCCTCAGCGCAGGTGCGCCTAGGTACGCCGTACCTGCCAATGTAGGGCCGCGCACGATGGATTATGTAGCACTTTTCAATGCCGCTACATATAGTCTCGCTGGAGATGTGAAGTCTTTCGCTGGAACCACAGACGATCCATTCTGGATTGACCTCGGCGGTGCTTTCGACACGTTCAATACCCATATTCCCCCGATACTCAGTCCTGCACAGGATGCCTCTGTACAAAATTTTGCCTCGGATATGATTTCCGGTTTCGCTGTCAATTCTCTGGCGATCGAAGTGCCCGTTGCTATGCTCACTAAAACGGGCACGGTTGAATTGCCGAGTGCACCCGCAGCAACAATTGGTATCTGGGGCACAACTTCTCGCCCCGGTACGACCGTGCGTCGCTCGCCGCTGCCGAGTGTGACCGCGGGTCAGTTCCGTCAGGTTCAACGTATGGGCAACCCGCTCATTAACGAATTATTGGTCGGAACGGGCTTCAAGGATCGTTGGAGTATGGATCAACCAAAAAATGATAAACAGTTCGCCAACTTTTTCCTCGACCCTTTGATTGCACGTGTAATAAACGCACTGACTGATGGGGCAGTGGCCATTCCGGCACCGCCGCGCACTGATTTGTTGCCAGTGGTGACGTATGCTCCGCCGATTGCAGCACCAGGTACACCCGCTGGTCCCATTGCAGATCTGCTGCGCTTGAATACCGGTGTTCCACCAACCCCTGTAAGTTCAATGAGTCGTTTGGGTGTGCTGGGTGGCGATAATGCCGGTTTCCCGAATGGCCGTCGCGTGGGTGACGATGTAACCGACATCGTGCTGCGTCTGGTGGTTGGAGGAGTATTGGCTGCACCGTTCGATGGCTATAACCCGGCTATCGGCGGACGTCTAGGCGATGGCGTTAATTCCAATGATACCCCCTACCTTGAAACCTTTCCTTACGTCGGTTATGCACCGTCAGGTCGTGATCGTCGGCACATCGATCCGGGCGAGCCCGGTTGCACAGCTGGCACTGGCCCAGCCTGCGCACCATAACTAGACCCTTGGGGTGCGGTAAGTTTGTGCTGCACCCCAGCTTTTTTGGAGATCGATATGAAAAAAATTATCATGATCGGCTGCGCAACCTTTATGTTATTGAGTGAAGTGTTTGCTACAACCGCTGCGGAAACATCCATTCAGACGCCCGCCGAACACAGCATGGCTGATGCACAGAAGCGTATTGCCAAGCAGCCTAATCTTGCCGAGGCACACACTGCATTGGCACTCGCAATGGCGAGACGGGCGCGCGAAATTTCTGACTCTCAATATTACAATAAAGCACTGCGCGAGCTCGACATCGCCTTCAAATTGGCTCCGGACAATCTTGAAGCACGTCGGACACGTATCTGGGTATTGCTCGGCATGCATGAATTCGCCGCTGCTTTAGCCGAGGCTGAGACGTTGCACAAAGGTGCGCCCGACGATCTCATGACGCTGGCCATGATGGTGGATGGACGTATCGAATTGGGTCGCTATGCACAGGCCGAGGAGGCGGCCCAATGGCTGCTCGATTTGCGTCCGGGCAATATTCCCGGTCTCACGCGTGCCGCATATTTACGTGAGTTGTTTGGAGATATCGAGGGTGCTATCCAGCTGATGGAGCAGGCGTACAGTCGTACCCAGGACAAAGAGACGGAGGAACGCGCGTGGCTGGTTACGCATCTGGCTCATTTGTATCTGGCTCAAGGCAAACCCGACCTTGCAGCTGGCCTCGCCGAAAAAGCTTTACAGATCTTTCCGGATTACCACTATGCACTTTCACAACTGGCTTTTATCCGCCAGGCGCAGGGAAAACCACAGGAAGCGCTTACTACACGGCGTAATCACGTCCGCGTGTCTCCACAACCGGAGAATATGTTTCAGTTAGGTGCCGCACTTTCACGAACCGGCAATAAGGAAGAGGCGCAGAAAGTTTTTTCCGATTTTGAAAAGGCAGCTTTGGCCGAATCGAATATCGCCGACAATGCCAATCGTGAGCTGGTTTTCTATTACGCCGACTATGCGAATAACTCAGCGGCTGCATTGAAACTTGCCAAAGCAGAGGCGGAAAAGCGCAAGGACGTATT
>JBKJQT010000040.1:0-4094 GCA_046593855.1 Candidatus Nitrotoga sp.
TGGCCGAAGGCCGCTTGGTGAATCTAGGTTGTGGCACTGGCCATCCTTCTTATGTGATGAGCTCCTCATTTGCCAATCAAACCATCGCTCAGATCGAGCTGTGGAGCGAAGCAGAAAAGAACACCGGCAAATATCCGGTCGGTGTATATACCTTGCCCAAACATCTGGATGAAAAAGTGGCCGTATTGCAATTGAAAAAGCTTAATGCACAACTGAGTACACTAACAGACCAACAAGCCGCTTATATCGGCGTGCCTAAAGAAGGGCCTTACAAATCGGATCATTACCGCTATTAAAATGTGAACTTTTAAACTCTCGAAAGCAACATCTAAAAATAACCTTATGCGACTCATCCTGATTTGGATTTTAAATGCAATAGCACTGCTAGCGGTTGCTTACCTGTTGCCAGGTATTCATGTGGATGGTTTTATCTCCGCATTAATTGCTGCATTAGTACTGGGCCTCATTAATACGCTTCTGCGGCCCTTACTGATTCTGCTTACCCTGCCAGTCACCGTTCTATCGCTTGGCCTGTTCATCCTGGTAATAAACGGTTTGCTATTCTGGTTTGCCGGTTCAGTGCTAAAAGGTTTCGAAGTCAATGGCTTTTGGGCAGGTGTGATCGGTGCTTTGTTATATAGTGCTTTCTCCTTTTTACTATCACTGCTCCTGCGGCAAAAAATTTCGTAGCAGGTTCGGTGATTATCAATCATGACAAACTCTAAATCATTTAGTTTTGAATTCTTTCCACCACAAACACAAGAAGGTGCAAACAAACTCGCCGCCACACGCAAGCAATTAGCACTACTCAAACCCGAATTTTTCTCGGTTACCTTCGGTGCGGGCGGCTCCACGCGTGAACGCACCTTGGAGGCGGTACAGCAGATCAAGGCCGATGGCTATGAAGCCGCGCCTCATTTGTCTTGTGTCGGCTCTAAACGCGAAAACATCCGCGCGATTTTGCACACGTACAAAAATATGGGAATCAAACGCATTGTTGCACTGCGTGGTGACTTGCCCTCCGGGATGGCCACTTCTGGCGAATTCCACTATGCCAATTAGTTGGTATCGTTCATTCGCGTCGAGACTGGCGAACACTTCCATATCGAGGTGGCAGCCTATCCAGAATTCCATCCACAAGCGAAATCACCGCGCGATGATTTATTAAACTTTAAGCGCAAAGTAATGGCTGGGGCAAATTCCGCCATCACTCAATATTTCTATAGCGCCGACGGCTACTTCCGTTTTGTTGAGGAGTGTCGCAAGATGGGCATCACCCTTCCCATCGTGCCCGGCATAATGCCCATTATGAAATTTTCGCAGTTAGCGCGCTTCTCCGATGCATGCGGCGCAGAAATTCCGCGCTCGATACGAAAAATATTGGAAAGCTATGGCGATGACACCGAATCTGTACAGGCATTCGGCCTTGATGTTGTCACGCAACTATGCGAACGTCTGCTCGCCGGAGGAGCGCCAGGCCTCCATTTCTATACGCTCAACCAGTCTGCTCCTTCGTTGGAAATATGGAAACGCCTAGGCCTTTAATGGCCATGGGGTAATTGGCTACCTTCCTTTACTCGATACAATCATTCTCTTGACTTAAGAAGCTGCTTTATGGATTACAATAGTAACCATGCCGCAACTTGATTTCAGACATCATTTTCTCATTGCCATGCCAGCCATGGCAGATTCTTCTTTTGCCAAGACACTTGTTTACATTTGTGAACACAATGAACAAGGTGCATTGGGCATTATTGTGAACCGCCCGACCAACCTCACACTTAGCGAGTTGTTCGAGCAAACTAAAATTCCGATGGGTGAGTTTGAATCAAGTAGCATGCCGGTGTATTTTGGCGGACCAGTGCAGACTGATCGGGGGTTTGTATTACATAAACCGGTGGGTCAATGGCAATCTACACTGGCCATAAACGACAATCTTGGTCTGACAACGTCCAGAGACATTCTGCTAGCGGTAGGAGCGGGATTAGAACCCAAAAACCTACTGCTGACCTTGGGCTATTCCGGCTGGGCGCAGGGGCAATTAGAGCATGAGTTAACTCAGAATGCCTGGCTCACTGTGCCAGCCTCTGAGCACATTTTATTCGAGTTGCCTTCAGAGGAACGCTTACTTGCTGCAATGGCGCTACTGGGAGTAGATTATGCATCACTCTCAGAGTATGCGGGACATGCCTGACGAGTGCATTGTTATTACAGTACACGGTATTTTGCTGGGATTTGATTTTGGCACTAAACGCATCGGCGTGGCGGTAGGCAATACAATTTCCCGCACCGCACGGCCATTAACAACCTTGCATGGCGAACATAACGGGCAGCGCTTCGCTGCAATCGCTGAGCTTATTCGTGAATGGGAGCCGTCTGCGCTCGTAGTGGGATTACCCAGTCATGATGATGGCACGCCACACGAACTAACCCGCTTGTGTCGCCGTTTCGCTCAGCGCCTCAAGGGGCGCTTTAATTTGCCTACCATTTTAGTGGACGAACGATATACTTCCGCTGCCGCAAGTTCGCAGCTGGCTGAGATGGGTATACGTGGCATCAAGCAAAAGCCGCTGCTTGACCAAGTCGCAGCGCAGCAAATTCTGCAAGCCTACTTTGATGAGCCCGCGATAGAACAAATTCCATGAATAATCCACAACTCAATAAACATGGCGAACTGCAGCACTTACTCTCGACTGAGGGCTTGCCAGCACCTATCCTGCGCGGCATTTTAGACAGAGCGGCTTCCTTTATGAGCGTGGCTGAAGGGCGCGACATTAAAAAACTCCCATTACTGCACGGCAAATCTATATTCAACCTGTTTTTTGAAAATAGCACTCGCACACGGACTACTTTCGAAATTGCTGCCAAGCGTCTTTCGGCCGATGTAGTCAACTTGAACATTGGTTCTTCCTCCGCCAGTAAAGGCGAAACTTTGCTTGATACTGTTGATAATTTATGCGCCATGCACGCTGACATGTTCGTGGTGCGCCACTCGCAGAGCGGCGCTGCTCACCTCATCGCCAAGCACGTTGCGCCGGAAATCCATGTTATTAATGCCGGTGACGGGCGCCATGCGCACCCAACACAGGCGCTGCTCGACATGTTCACCATTCGTCATTACAAAAAAGAATTTCATAACCTGCGAGTGGCTATCGTCGGCGATATACTTCATTCGCGCGTGGCACGTTCGCAAATTCATGCGCTGACCACGTTGGGTGTGCCGGAAGTTCGCGTCATCGCTCCTAAGACACTATTACCAAGCTGCGTCGATAAACTCGGGGTGCAGGTATATCACGATATGACGCAAGGTTTGCGTGATGTGGATGTGGTGATGATGTTGCGCTTGCAGAACGAACGTATGCGGGATGCGGTGTTGCCCAGCGCACAAGAATATTTCAAATACTATGGTCTCACCCAGGAAAAATTGGTACTCGCCAAAACGGATGCCATCGTGATGCATCCGGGGCCGATGAATCGTGGTGTGGAAATCGATTCCAGCGTTGCGGATGGAACACAATCGGTAATCTTGCCACAAGTCACTTTTGGTATTGCGGTACGCATGGCGGTAATGAGTACCTTGGCAGGAGTTGGATGATGAATATCCAAATTAAGAACGGGCATTTAATTGATCCGAAAAATCAGATTGATGGCCTCTGCGATTTATTTATCGTGGCTGGTAAAGTGGCTGCTGTGGGTAGAGCGCCAGCAGGTTTTGTGGCGCAACAGGAGATTGATGCGACAGGTCTTGTGGTTGCCCCCGGCTTGATCGATCTTGCCGCACGTCTGCGCGAACCGGGTTACGAATACAAGGCCACGCTTGAATCGGAGATGGATGCAGCAGTAGCAGGCGGTGTCACGACACTGGCATGCCCGCCGGATACCGATCCGCCACTAGATGAGCCGGGGCTGGTAGAGATGCTTAAGTATCGTGCCCGTGAATTGAATAAGGCGCGCGTTTATCCGGTGGGCGCGCTCACCTACGGGTTGAAAGGTGCGGAACTTACCGAGATGGCTGAACTGGCCGATGCCGGTTGTATCGCCTTCAGTCAAGCCGATGCTGCGCTTACTGACACTCGTGTACTGATGCGCGCCAT
>JBKJQT010000050.1:0-4857 GCA_046593855.1 Candidatus Nitrotoga sp.
GTAGTTCTTTGTTCCCGCGCAAGCAGTAATAAGGAATATGAGTATGCAAAATACATCAGTGGAGTGTGGGATTTATTTATCTTTCAATCGATAAGTATTAATGATGCTCGCCTGCGCGGGAATGGCGATAGAGGTATTAAGCGTTGAACCCGATACCGCAAAATAATACATCAACCGCCGCTGTTTTTTTTGATTCTGTTGCACGCGTCATTCTGGCGCAGCACTCTCACGAAATACCTGATCTGCGCCGTGCCAGGGTATTGTTGCCCAATTACTATGTGTCACAACCATTGGCGCAAAGTTTGGCACGTGTAGCCAACCTGCCTGCGATTTTATTGCCGCAGATGGTCACGCTCAATGATTGGATTCAGTCCGTCCCCCCTGAACTATCTGTTATTCCTGACACTTGCCGTATTGCCACTTTGTATCAGGCACTGCGTGCGCGGCGTTGGTTTGCCGACGCTGATCTATGGAGCATCGCGCGCGAACTGTTGATTTTGCTGGATGAGTTGACACAAAATCATGTCACGCTGCCACAAAATGCCGAAGATTTTCTATCGCAATTGGAACAGGCCTATCAGTCCAAGCGTGGCATCGCCATGCAGTTTGAGGCACGTGTAGTGTATGAGCTATGGTATGCGATGAACAATAGCGGTGAATTCGATACCGCACGCGCTTATCAGCAGAGCTTGACACAACTCGCGCTGCAAGCTGAATTGCCACTGTATGTGTTATTGACTTCTGATCTTGCTGCGACTGAAGTACGCTTTTTGGAGGCATATCATAAACGCGCGCCGGTGATGATTATTGATTTGCGCGAGATGTCATCACGACAGCCAGAATATGGGGTGATGCGCATCATCGCCTCCAGCCGCCCCCGCTTTTCTGACTATGCTCAAACGGAAAATGCGAGAGGGGTGCACGATAACTTGAAGGAAGGGGTAGAAAACTCTCTCTTTCAGGAGAGGGTAGAGGCGATGGATGCCCTGTCGTTGCGTGAGCAAGCCATTCACCTGCAAAAATATTTCCCTCATGCTGCATTAGGACAACGCCTGCGTTTTTTTGGCGCTCATGGTTTGGAACAAGAAGCGCGTGCCGCCGAGGTACAGATACGGCGCTGGTTGCTGGCAGGTAAGAAAAACATAGCCATCGTCGCACAAGATCGCATAGTAGCAAGGCGTATGCGTGCTTTGTTGGAGCGCGCTGGCGTACTGGTATGCGACGAAACAGGCTGGAAATTATCCACGCTATCGGTGAGTACGGTGTTAATGCGCTGGCTGGATGCGCTGCAAAGTGATTTCTACTATCAGGATTTGCTCGACCTGCTCAAATCGCCCTTCATTTTTGCCGATCAAGCCGTTTGCGAGCGTAAGCAGACGGTGTATCAGCTTGAACAACTGGTGCGCAGGCATGGTGTGGTGGCTCATCTTGATACATTTCTTGATTTGACGCAGGGTAATGTTGAGATGCGGATGGCATTGATACGGTTGCGTCAGGCGGCAGAGGTTTTGCATAGAAAGAATGATACGCTGTCCGGCTGGCTATGCGCGCTTTATACCAGCCTGGAGATTCTAGGCATAGTGCAGGGGCTGAAGATGGATGATGCCGGTATACAGTTGCTGCAGGCGCTGCAAAACTGGCAGCGTGAACTGCATGCCGATACCACGCGTGTCAGCCTGACCGAGTGGCGGCATTGGCTGGCGCAACAACTCGATGAGCACACCTTCCGTGATTTATCTATCGACAGCCCGGTTTTACTCACCCATCTTGCCGCAACGCGCTGGCGCAGCTTCGATGCGGTGCTGATGCTTGGTTGTGATGCCGCACATCTGCCGGGCACTGACAATAGCGGACGGTGGTTCAATGATGCGGTGCGCACAACACTTGGCTTGCCTACGCGCGAAGTGAATTTGGCACAGCAGCGCGATGACTTATTGGCATTACTCGTTATGAATGACACCGTGTTGGTTACCTGGCAAGCCAGCAAAAGCGGCGAAGAAAATCTGTTAAGCCCCTATTTCGAAATGTTACGTACCCTGCATGAGTTGGCTTATGGAGACGATTTAACGATAAAAAAAGGGGAATGGGATAAGTTGCTTGAAAGGTCGCAAGTGCGCAGTGCTGAATTTCCACTGCCCCCAGCGGCTGCAATGCCTACGCCAGTCGCGCTGCCCGACCTTATTCCGAGGCGTATTTCAGCTAGCGGTTATAACAGCCTGGTAGCTTGTCCCTATCAATTTTATGCCCGCCATATTCTGCGCCTTAATGAAATGGATGAGGTGCGTGAAGATGTGGAGAAACGCGATTATGGTGAATGGGTACATGACATTTTGCACCGCTTCCATGAGCAATATCAGGTGCTGAGTAATCAACTACGCGTCGATCTGGATTCAACCCTGCTACGCATTAGTATCGAGATTTTCTCGCCTGCTGTACAACGCGATTATTTAGCGCGTGCGTGGCTATTGCGTTGGCAGCAAGCAATTCCCTCATATCTGGACGAACAGTTAAAAAATGAAGCGGATGGTTGGCGATATCAAAGTGGAGAAGTACCGTTTGAATTGCCATTGACTGCTGATTTGCAGATACACGGACGGGTAGACCGCGTAGATGTGCAGGTTGAGGGAAGTAGTTCAGTGCGCGTGCTGGATTATAAGATGATGGATGCGACCAGGCTACGCAATAAGCTCAAAGAGGCAGGTGAGGACGTGCAACTGGCTTGCTATGCTTACGTGTATGAGGCTGATGCAGCCGCATTTATCAGTATCGAAAAAGACAAGGTGATTTCAGTTGCGCCCCCGCATGACATAGGTGAACTGGCACAGGCAAATGCCGCGCGCCTGTTGGAAGTGTTTGCACAGATGCGCAATGGTGCAGCATTGCCCGCGCATGGGACGGCAGAGGCATGCCAGTATTGCGAGATGCGCGGGCTATGCCGGAAATCGGAATGGAGTAAACGTTAATGAGGGGGGATGCAAGGAATGTGGAGCATGCAATGAACAATTTCATTGCTCTTAACCCTCAGCACAGCGTTATCGTGGAAGCCTGCGCTGGTAGCGGCAAAACTTGGCTACTGGTGTCACGAATTCTACGTTTGCTGTTGGCTGGTGTGAAGCCCGGAGAAATTTTAGCTATCACTTTCACTCGAAAAGCTGCGCAGGAAATGCAGGCGCGCTTGTACGAATGGTTGCATTTTCTTGCCACGCAAGATGACATTGCTGTGCGTGCTTTTCTTGTGGAGCGTGAATTGCACGATGTAAACGATAAATTGCTGGCGCGCGCGCGAGGTCTGTATCGCGACTTTCTAATGGCGCAACCTGCTATTACCATCAATACTTTTCATGGCTGGTTTATACAGATCATTCAGCGCGCACCCTTGAATGCTGGTTTGCTTATAGGGATGCAATTGCTGGAGCGCACTTCGGTGCTGTATGAGGAAGCATGGCAAATGTTTGCCGATAGCCTGCGTATCGCCCCCGAGGATGTAACTGCGCAAGAGATGCAATGGTTGTTTGCGGAATATGGTTTGCACAATACGCGCACGCTGCTGAAGAATTTTGTACAGAAGCGCGCTGAATGGTGGGCTTATACCAGCAGTCAGGAAGATGCGGTGGGCTACGCGATGGAGCAGCTTCGTATCAAACTTGATGTTGATCTCAACGATGTCCCGTTTGCGGCGCTGCTGGATAAAGATTTTGAATTAATTGTGCAGACATTTGCGAGCTTGTTACAAAGCGGCTCGGCAGCACAACAGAAAGACGCGTGCATGCTGGCTGATGCTTTACGTTTACAAGATGCGCGTGCGCGTTTCGAAGCTCTAAATGACGGGCTTTATACCGATAAGGGTGAGCCGCGCAAGCTCAAGGCGAATAAAGGACAGGATGCAGAGCGCTATGCCAGCCTTTGTTGTGCCTTATTCGAATTCCTGCAGTCCGTGCGTGACGCCTTGGCAGAGCGCGAAGTGCTGCGTATGAATCAGGCCGCATTGCATTGCGGGGCAGCATTGCTGCAACATTATCAGGATTTGAAACTGCGTCAGCAGTTAATGGATTTTACTGATGTGGAATGGCAGGTGTGCCGCCTGCTCAATCAGAGCGATTGTGCCGAGTACATGCAGTACAAATTGGATAACCGCTACAAACATGTTTTGCTGGATGAATTTCAGGATACCAACCCGGTGCAATGGCAGATTCTGCAAGCTTGGTTTGCTGCTTCTGCTGCAGTGGAATCGCGGCCAACCGTTTTTGTAGTGGGTGATCCAAAGCAATCCATTTATCGTTTTCGTCGTGCCGATGCGCGCCTGTTCGGAGAAGTGAGTGCATGGCTACAACAAGAATTTGGCGCGCATTACCTTAGCCAGAATATCACGCGACGCAACGCCCCGATGGTGCTGCAAGCGGTAAATCGTGTGTTTGATTCGCATCCGGATGGTTTCGTAGACTTTGATACACACATCGCGCACCACATAAATTTACCCGGTTTCGTCGCAACCTTGCCGCTAGCGTTAACTGAAAAAACAGCCGAGATTGACGCACCAGGTAGACATGGTTGGTTGCGTAATCCTTTGTGGGAAGCTCGTATCGAACATGCGATTGGGGAGCGTGAAGTAGAGGCCCAGCAGTTTGCCGTTGGCATCGCCAACATCGTGGCGCATTGGAGTGTGCACGAGGCTGATGGCACAGTACGGTGCGCAGGTTACTCTGACATTATGGTTCTGGTTCGCAAGCGCACCCATTTACGCGTGTACGAGAGCGCCTTGCGTACGTACCGTATTCCCTTTTTAACTTCGCGACGTGGCGGGCTGCTGGACACGTTGGAAGCGGAAGATATACAGGCATTACTGACCTTTCTGATCAC
>JBKJQT010000111.1:0-4951 GCA_046593855.1 Candidatus Nitrotoga sp.
GTCAGTTTTTCGAGTTCTGCCGACATTACTTGGAAATCTTCGGTTTTCATCGTAACACCTATCTCATTGTTTGATAGGGCGATAGTATAGACCTCTATTTAACTGTGACATAGCCAATAAAAACTTCAGGCAATGGCTCAGGCACCAACGAACCACTGGCGCTGACCCGGCGATGCGAATTGGCAAGTAGCAACCCTCCACGGTCTATGCGTCACCAACGGCGGCAAAACAAGTCGAGCAGGGATTGACGTTAGTGTCGCTGCATTGATGCCGAAAATACTAGGCATTCGATTACGGCCGCCGCAAAATCAAGATTTACAAGCTCTGCTTGGGGCACATGATCAACCGCAAGCGAGTGCAGAGGTTGATGGACCTGGGGCTTGCCGGCATGGCATCGAGACCAAATACCAACCGCTCATACCCGCAACTTAAGGTTTATTCGGACCTGCTCAGAGGCGCGAATGAAACCCGCCCTAATCAATAATGGCGGACATTACGTACATCCGCCGGGCGCAAGGGTTTGTTTACTCGGCAGCCATGACGCGGACCCGCACGGTGGGTAGTATGGGGTAGGACGGCTAGAAGCTGTTTTCTACACGATTAGCCATCTATTTCCCTTTTGAACCGCTTGCGAAGTCGCTCCTGCAGATTTCGTTGCATTAGGTGTGGTATCGCACAGTCAAGATGGCAGTCACGAGTCAATATGTGCATGCTGAGCAAGTGGGAAGGATCGTTGCCCCCAAACGAGCGTCAAGCTGACCATTTTCACTACCAAAAGGAGCACAAGCACATGGGTATATTCAAATCGATCATGGATAAGATCTTCCATCACAGTTCAACCGATTCTGCGGCCGCACCGGCCCCGGCGCAGCAGCCGACGCAATCGTCGACTGTGAACGCAGCCAGTGTCTCGACACCGCCGCTGCAAGCCGTCGACGTGGACGCCATCTTAATCAAGCTTGCGTCGTCTAAGGGCGGGGGGGGGAATTGGCGGACGTCAATCGTGGATCTGCTCAAGCTGCTTGACCTGGACTCGAGCCTTGCCGCACGCAAGGATCTCGCTCAGGAGCTGAGTGTTCGCGCCGGGGCCGACGGTAGTGCCGAGCAGAACATCGCCCTGTCGAAGGCGGTCATGCAAAAGCTTGCAGCGAACGGCGGGAAAGTCCCTGACAGCCTCAAGGACTGATCTTCCACTGCAATGTGGGGCCGCGAACGAGTTTTCGGGTGGCACCAGCAGCAGGCATTTTAGTTGTTCAACAGTTCGGCTCACCGAGCCCTTCATAGGAGCAGACCATGGGTATTTTTTGGACGATTGTTATTGGGTTTATCGCAGGCGTGATAGCAAAATTCATCATGCCGGGCAGCAACGAGCCCTCGGGTTTCATATTGACGACCATCCTCGGGATCGTGGGAGCGCTCGTTGCGAGCTTTCTCGGGCAAGCGCTTGGATGGTATGCGCCTGGTCAAGGTGCGGGGCTCATCGGCGCAGTCATCGGTGCCATTGTCCTTTTGGTTGTCTGGGGGGCCATCGCCAAGCGGCGCGGGTAGGGGTCATCGTGCGCCTTGCTCAGTGATGAATCCGAGCAAGGACCGAGAACGGGGTTATCAATTAAATGCTATTCACGGGTGGTCGTCAACTGTCTTTGTTCTACGCAGAACATTAAGGAGAAATGAAATGAGCCGAGGAATGCCGTCAATGGTTGCACTTTTGGGATTGCTCGCAGTCGCGGGTTATCAAAACCGGGACAAAATTGCCGAGGTGATGGCGGGTCGGCCGCAAGATCCCGAGGGCAAACCCGACCCAAGCGAACCGCAAAGTCAGGGCGGATTGCTCGGCAAGCTGGGCGGGTTGCTCGGCGGCGCGGGTGTCGGCAACATACTGAGCGGTGGGCTACGCGACCTGGTCGATCGTTTCAAGCAGAATGGCCACGGCCCGGCTGCGGACTCCTGGGTCAGCACTGGGCCCAACCAACAGCTCCGGACGGATCAACTGGAGCAGGCGATCGGCCCCGAAGCGTTGAACGCGCTTTTGAAGCAAACCGGGCTCTCGCGGGAAGAGCTGCTAACCAGGCTGACTCGGGAATTACCCACAGCGGTGGACAAATTAACGCCTGCGGGTCGGCTGCCGACAGAAGACGAGGCGGCCCGGCTGATCTAGGCAAATATTGACTCGGCAGTTAAATATTGCACTTAATTTATGATGCCTTGTCAGATTGTGCATTGAACGACAAGACGGAAGGACACTCCCGATGCAGGCATTAGCCGAAAGGCGTAGGCGTGCAGTCAAACTTCGGGAAAAAGGGGTGCGTGTGAATGACGTGGCGCGGGAGTGTGAACTATCGCGTGGCACGGTCATGGCGGCGCATAAGGCATACTGTCTGGGTGGCTGGGCGGGGATGGCATTAAAACCCCGCGGGCGTCCCACGGGAGTAGGACGAAGGTTGAATTCTGAACAGGAAAGCGAAGTTCAGAAACTTATTCGCGACAAGACCCCTGACCAGATAAAGATGCCTTATGCCCTGTGGAGTCGCACGGCGGTGATGGAATTGATCGTTCAACGGTTCAAGATAAAGCTGCCTATCCGGACTGTTGGAACGTATTTAGCGCGCTGGGGATTTACCCCCCAAAAGCCGATAAAGAAAGCTTATGAGCAACGCCCAGTCGAAGTGAAGGCATGGCTCGATAACAGTTATCCAGTGATTGCTGAACGCGCTAAAGTAGAAGGAGCTGAAATCCACTGGGGAGATGAAACTGGATTGCGCAGCGATGACGTGCGCGGACGTTCTTTCGCACCCAAAGGAAAAACACCCGTGGTGCGGGTCAACAGTAAACGCGAAAACGTGGGACTTATCTCTACTGTCACGAACCAAGGCAAGGTCAGGTGGATGGTGCTGAAAGGTGCGTTGGATTCAGCTCAGCTCATCGCATTTCTGAAGCGGTTGGTGAAAGATGCCAAGCGCAAGGTATTCCTGATTCTGGATAACTTGCGAGTCCACCATGCCAAGCTGGTTAAGGCATGGCTCGCAAAACATGAGGACGAAATTGAAGTGTTTTATCTGCCGAGTTATAGCCCTGAGTTGAACCCAGATGAAATGCTGAATGCCGATCTCAAACAGGCAGTGACGACCAAGGCGCCTGCGCGAACAAAGGGACAACTACTCAAGGTGACTACCAGTCACATGCGCAAGCTACAGAAATCACCCGAGCGTGTAAAAAGCTACTTTGGACATGCTCCTGTAAAGTATGCGGCTTAAGTTCAACAATTTATTGCCGGATCAATAACAAAATCTATTCCCAAGCGCATTTTTCGGCTTTGAAATACCCTTGATCCGCAAGCCGGTTGAAGTATCAAGATAGAGGGGTAACTCGGAGAACGCCGTTTAATAACGGCGCAATAAGTTATCAATAGGGCTACGAGGACTATAGGCAAGTACAAACATATCTGCTTTGCTAAGCACATCAAACAAAGCTAAGATTGAACGATCGGCAACTCACTCCACTGCGTGGTATAGGCCGGGCTCTTACTTCCGGTCTTCATCTTCCAACTCTGATCTACTCCCTCGCTGGCCAACTTGAGCTTGCCCTTGCCCATTTTGAGATTAACGTGATCCAGCATAGTCATAAGTTTTGCGGAATTAGGTTTTGTGACCTGCTCGGCAAACAGATCGCCCTGGCTGATACCTTTTGGGCTAATGTCGGACAGCATCACACCGGCCTTCTGGTACTCATATCCTGTCCTGTATATTCTACGCAAACAAACCAGTACGGCATTGGTCAGTTCTCGTGTGTCACTGGTAGCTTGGGGAAGACCTATCATCATTCCCGGACAATATTGCGGTACACCCTCTTTATGGGGATTGGTGCGGATATGGACATAGACAGTTGAAGCAACTGAATTCTGTCGTCGTAGTTTTTCTGCAGCGCGGGACATATAGGTGCTGACCGCTTCTTCCAGCTCACTCAGTTCCGTGACATACCGGCCGAAGCTGCGCGAACTTATAATCTGCTGTTTGGCCGGGGCGACATCCACCATTTCAAGACAAGACTCACCGCGTAATTCACGCACCGTGCGCTCCATCACGACACCGAAACGCTTACGAAGACGCGATACATCGAAATCACGCAATTGCTGTACGGTTTGAATGCCGCCCTGCTGTAGGTGTGCATTAAGCTTGCGCCCTATCCCCCACACTTCCCCAACCTGAATGCTGCCGAGGATGGAGTCGAGTTCCCCTGATGTCATGTCCCTGAAGTTGCACACACTCTCATATTGAGGACGCTTCTTGGCTACATGATTTGCAAGTTTGGCGAGTGTTTTAGTGGAGGCAACGCCGACACAGACTGGCACACCCACCCATTGTTTGATACGTTGTCGTATCGACTGGCTATATTGGGTTTGGTTTCCTGCTATACCATCCATATCTAGAAAACATTCATCAATACTATATACCTCCTGCCGGGGACTGTAGTCACTCAACACGGACATGACTCGATTGGACATGTCGGCATACAGGGCATAGTTGGAAGATAAAGCGATGATGCTATGTTTACGAGCCATATTCTTGAGCTTGAACCACGGTTCGCCCATCGGAATGCCCAAAGCTTTTACTTCAGCACTGCGAGCGACCACACAACCATCATTATTAGAAAGCACTACCACCGGTACGCCTTCCAGCTTGGGATTGAATACCCGTTCGGCGCTGACGTAGAAGTTGTTCACGTCTACCAGAGCGATAGTGGTCATGGGTTTCCTACTTTACCGAATGCACTGAACTGGTGACGACACCCCACACGGTCAGATCCTGTCCTTCCCTAAATCGGATCGGTTCGTACTTATTATTCTCGGCATGAAGCTCGGCAATGCCATTGATCAATATCAGACGCTTGACGGTCAATTCGCCATCAATGACGGCTACGACCACAGATCGGTCTGTTGGCTCGACAGAACGAT
>JBKJQT010000244.1:0-3303 GCA_046593855.1 Candidatus Nitrotoga sp.
ACCTCGGTTGGCGACGACTGATTGATCGTGCTCATGGCTCCTTGTCCCCTCGTGCCGTCATGTTTGCCGCGTTGGGTATGAATGGCGTTCAACAATTAACTGTGACATAGCCTTAATTTAACCCAATCTACCGGGCTACCGGGCTTTGCCAGTACGGTGGGGAAGCACGGGGATGAGAATATGATCGGGAAATATGTCAAGAACTAAGGTAAAGAATATAGCAAGCTACATGAGGCTCGGCAGCTCACGTTCTTCTAATACCTCGCCCCTTGGGGCGGGGTTGTTTATCCCGCCAGCCGGAAACTTCTGATGATTTAAGGAACGCGTCGGATCGTGATATTGGCGACCGGGTTACGCCAGTCGCGCTCTGCGGCGGGCAGGTTTCCTATGCCGTGAATGCCGGCGTGGACATGCACAAATCCTTCGCCGCTGGCGGATGGTGATGCACCTTCTCCGCCACACACGGGACCAGGAATGTTTGCGCATAGTTCATCGTTGGGTTCGCTACCGGCGTCATAGGCGAGTGACTCTAAGAAGAGTGTTTCCTGTCCCTTTGGACCTTGGATACCGTTGAGCGCGAAGAAGCCGTCGTTGGTGGGTATCAGCATCGCAGCCATGCTGACATGATCGAATTTGCCTGCCATTTTGACCTTGACGGTCACTGACTTGCCGGGATCCAATAGCCCGGGGATCGTGGTGACGTCATATACATTCGCGTTCGCGCCCAGTACCGCCACCAGGGGAGCGGTATTTCCACTCTCGGCCAAGATAGCCAGCTCCGGACTCGCTGGCGAGCCTTCGGTAAAAAGACTGACCCCCGCTTTATGCGTGGCCACCAGAATGGGGGTGAACGATTGTCCACGCGTCAAATTGGTTACCGTGATTTCGTAATTTTTGCCTGCCTCGTTGTCGGCATGCGCGCCAGAGTTGAATAAGAGCACGAGCGCTATGAGTGATAAAAATTTTTTCATGGATGCTTCTCCTGTATTGATGTTGGGATTTATAAGCAATGATGGAACGTGTTTCATGATTAGTTTCCTCGTATCGTTAATGGACTTCCAGTTGGGTGTGATCGGTTGATCGCCGATCACGGGATATTGAGCGGAAGTAAACTCAAGACCCAAGACACCTTCAGCTCACGTCAACAATGTCGACAGCTTGCTTTTCACATGGGTTGCAGTACACGCCAGGCCGCAGAAGAAACGTCATCGACGTAGCGTACAGCCGGGCCAGTTAATTGGCTTTCGCGAATCAGGCGTGGAACGTTGAGCATGAGCCCGGAGAAATGGCACAACGCGAGCTCAGGGCTGATATCGCGTATCTCGCCCTTGGCAAGGGCTTGACTAACCAGCACCATGAATAATTTCCCTTGCGCCAGGATGATTTCCTGATGATTCGCTGATGCGTGCAACTCAACAGGCGGGGGCAACAGGAGAGCATAGGTAAAGGCATCGGGGTGACGGTCGAAATAGGTAAACGTCAGGAGAACCCATTCACTCAGCAGCTCACGGAAGGGCTTGGTCGACTCGGTGAGTAGCTGTTTCTCGCCGATCATTTCCTCCACGATCCGGGCGTAAGCATCCCAGAAAATCGATTCCTTGCTTTTGTAATACCGGTAAATGGCCGCCTCGTTGACGTTCAGGCTTCTCGAGATGGCTCTGATCGTGGTGCAGTGCAGACCTTCTTTGGCGACCAGCCGCACGGTGTGTTCGGCGATAGATTTACAACTGATTTTTGCGGGACGACCCATAGTGGATTGCCTTTCACTATAATTAGTAAACGTTTGCTTATTTACAGTTTAGGGACAGAAATGCAGGAAGTCAAGGCTGAGGCTTGTCAATAGTTAGTGCTAAGCCCAACATCACAGAGAAGGATGAACGGATTCTTTACCGACGTGCCGATGCAGCGGGAGGTACATATTTCTTTGCTGTTATTGTGGCTGAACGGCGCTCCGATTTATTGGTGCGGCATATTGATGACTTGCGTGCGGCCATGAAAATGGTGTGGGAACATCAAATCCTGGATGAGATTAATCTTGCGCGTCGCGTCGATTACATTCATTACAATTCCGTAAAACATGGCTGGGTCACTCGCCCTGTTGGTTGGCCACATTCAACATTGCATGGCTACATTGAGCGGGGAATGGCAGCATTGGATTGAGGTGGGCAAAAAGGTGATGGAGTAGATGGTTATGGTGAGCGGTGAGAAGTTGGGCTTCATTTCATTTAACCCAACTTACCGGGCTACATTTATTCGTATGCCCACCACGTCGGCAGGAGGCGTCTGCGAAGTGATGGGCAACGTATGAATTGGCTTTGCTGTATCTCAGAACAAGGTGGTGCCATTGGGATTGGCCTCGATTAACGATCAATCCGGTGATCGCAGCTTGGGCATCTGATCGACGCTTCGATTGTCCAGTAGACGTGGGTGACTGTCTTGGAGCCGTCCGCGTTAAACCGCTCGTAAGTTGAGCTGCGGCCGTTAGCGGACTGGCTTACGAGATGTCCCCAGCTGTTCGGGTTATCGGTCACATCTACACCTGATGCCGCTAAAGTTGCAACTGCGGCGACCGTGGTCGTGCTATCGAGATGCCCGTAGATAATATTCAGCTCTTCGAAGTCGTGCGCGTTTGGTGTGGTGCTAAGCGGGCTATCGGCGTTTGCGCCTGTGTTCGAGAAGTAGTCCATGCAGGTATTCTGCGTGCTGCCGTTGGTGGACTGGTGGTCAAGCCCGAAGGTGTGAGCAACCTCTTGGCACATCACGTGTAGCCTTTCGTGGGGATTGTTGTACGTGGCCGTGTTGAAGTAGGTGTCGTTCATCTTGGCGGAGCCCTGCGTAATATGCACACCTTCAGTGATGTTGATCGAAGCGAGACCGAGCCAGCCATTCTTACCATAAGTGCGGTTGCAGACTTGCGTGGTTCCAGCGACCATCGAACAATTCTTATTGGAGCTGCCGACAACGATCGAGGTCAGAATCGGGCTAGTTGCATTGAGCGGAATTGGGCTGTTCCAGTCCTCCGACGTATGCGAGAGATGAACACTCCAGTCAGCACTTGTCAGGTTATTGCCCAGCTTCAAAGTGAACGGGTTAGCCGTACGCGCCCAATGGTAGCCGCCCCAGGAGTTAGCCGCGTAAGTAATAGCAGGGAGTGTGGCACAAGTCAGCCCAAGAAAAAGTACTGTAAGTGAGCGTTGAAGGGGATTAAGGAAAATCATAATAGGGCTCCTAAATTTAAGATTATTATAATGGCGTTTATAATGGATGTTGTATTCGCGAAACCAGCTACGAAAACCCGCGAAT
>JBKJQT010000251.1:0-11592 GCA_046593855.1 Candidatus Nitrotoga sp.
GCCTTGCACGAAGTGCGCAAATACTGGCGCGGCATCGGTGTCACACTGTTCGTCAACTGGGCAGTCAAACCCTTTTCCATGGCGTTGCTTGGCTGGTTGTTCATCCGGCAATTGTTCGCACCGTATCTGCCAGCGGAACAACTCGACAGCTACATTGCAGGCCTCATACTGCTTGCCGCCGCACCCTGCACCGCAATGGTGTTCGTGTGGAGCCGGCTGGTGAACGGTGAGCCGTTATTTACTCTGAGCCAAGTCGCGCTCAACGACGCCATCATGGTGTTCGCCTTTGCGCCGCTGGTGGCACTGTTGCTGGGCATCTCATCTATCATCGTCCCTTGGGATACGCTGCTGGTGTCGGTAGTGTTATACATCGTGCTGCCCGTTTTGGTGGCACAGGCATGGCGCAAGTTCCTGTTGGCACGCGGCGGGATGGCAGCGCTGCATCATGCCCTTTCCATGTTAAATCCGCTCTCCATCTCCGCGTTGTTGCTCATGCTGGTGCTGTTGTTCGCGTTTCAAGGCAAAGCCATCGTCGAGCAACCGCTCGTTATCGTCATGCTCGCCGTGCCCATCATCATTCAGGTTTATTTCAATTCTGGCTTGGCCTATTGGCTGAATCGCTGCTTCGGTGAAGCGCACTGCGTAGCGGGCCCGTCGGCACTAATCGGTGCGAGTAACTTCTTTGAATTAGCAGTCGCTGCCGCCATCAGCCTGTTCGGCTTCGAATCCGGTGCGGCACTTGCCACCGTGGTCGGCGTGTTGATTGAAGTACCCGTTATGCTGTCCGTGGTGTATCTGGTCAAGCGTAGCCATGGCTGGTACGAAGCGGGAAACAAACACAATGTTAAACCTGCCCCGCTAAACTGAATTGATTCAATAAAAGTCAAACTTCACGACACTTTTTGATAACCTACCTTTCACCATTTAGGTAATATAAACCAATAGAGTAGCCAATATTGCGGACACAATTGGCACTATAATCCAATACCTTTTGCTAGGCTCAATCGCTTCTTCGCTTTTTCCCTGTTTGTAACCATTCAACATACTAAGTACCAAATTTTCATGGTGTGCCCAACCACTCACAATCACTCCAAGTATGTGAAAAACGACCATGCCCAACATGGAATAGGACAGCACATCGTGAACTTGTTCCATCCATTCACCGCCGATCTCGACATAAACTGCAATGCCACTGGCAGCTGTGGCTAATCCTAGCAATATCAGGGTGTAAATTGCATAGCTCCCAGCTGGGTTGTGTCCCGGCCAGTGTCCAGGCTTGCCCTTTATTAACGCACCAAGATAGGTAACAACCTCGCGCGGAGTAAATAGAAATGACGCAAAGCGGGCATAACGTGTCCCCGCTATACCCCAAAAAATACGGAAGACAAGAATTCCGGCCACCGCGTATCCCGCTGCCACATGAAACAAACGTTGCTCCTCGCTATCACCCGTTATAAAAGACAATATAAAAGTAATGACAAGCAACCAGTGTCCAATGCGTGTGGGAGCATCCCAAACCAATATTTTGCCCATGGCAATAATCCCTCTATCTTAATCAGTCAATCACTTGCGATGTCAATCGTGGTTCCCTGGTCGTTGCCAGCCAGGCACGTGCATGACGCGTTTTGTCCAGTCTCCGCGTTCAGCTCTAACATGGCAAGTCGGGCAGCTTGCTCTGCTTGTGACAGCCGGAGTTTTTTCTGCCAGATTAGACCAGTCATTGAAATATCGAGTAACCAATGAGCTAAATATGGGACGGTGCTTAAGAGTGAACCAAGGCGTATCTCTGATCCGCAAGCTGGGGGCAGTATGCTCATTGTTGCTCCCTGCATAACGTTGCAAGAAATCAAGAATTTCTTTGTTATCCTTTGGATCCAGCACTGCATTATCACCAAAGTGCTTATCAAGCCCTCCCATTAACCTTTTCCAGTCGTTTTGTGTTAATAATTGCGGCGTATAAGCGACGTGGCAACTGCCACACTCTTCCTCCCATTTTGGGTTGCCTGAAACGGAAAGGTTGCCTGGAAAGGATAATATGACACCGTCCGCATATGCCATTGTGCTTACAAAAACCAGAATAAATACTGTAAGCCATTTCATGGTTAACTTCCTTGAGCGATAAATTGAATAAAGTCCGCTTTTTCCGAAGCTGTACATTCTCGACCTACCACTTCCGTGCAATTACGCTTGAACCATTTCTCGACTTTCGCAAACTTGGTAAAACGCTCCGGGTTTATCGCCGGAGAAAATGGAGCAATGTGCTTGTCGGTGATGACATGCTTTCCATCAACATTTATGTTTTTTCCATGACAGGCCGTGCAATCTGGCATCTTATTGGATATGCCCCATTTTTTGGTAAAAAACTCCTGACCGCGTTTTGCAGATGGTGTAAATCTAGGAGTCGTCTTGGCAGCTTCTGCAGCATAACCGGCTATCAAGCTTGCAGGCGTATCAGCAAACACTGAATTTGCGCTTGTTAGGAACAACAAGGTAAGACAGGTTTTTTTGATAACCATAATAACGTTCTCCTTTATCTGGTAATTTTTAAAAATAATCGATTACTCAATGGCGCGCTCATATCGATTTCGACCGTCCCGTGAGGCAAATTTGTCCAAGTCTTACCTCACGTCCAGCCGGATGGCGCTTACATCCATATCAAAATTGACCGCCCCCACAAAAACATATTGCGAGACGACAAGAAAGCTTATGGCAACTAAAATAGCCTCCTTTCGACTTTGCTAAAAACTGTTTTCTCCCTATTCACACCATCACAGGAGTTTATCGATGCAAAGCGGCTTGGGCATCCAGCGCTTTTTTAAGGCTTTTCGCCAGGTTAACTGCTTTGCCCTTACCCCAGTAATGAAGGAACAGGTAGTGAGGCTGCTCCTGCGTCATATGCTGGTGAATCGCTACAATATTGATATCTTCGGCTCGCATGGCCTTTAAGATGGGTTGTAGTTCGTCTTCGAGCATTGCGAAATCACCATCGACGACCGCTTCATCATCAGAACCGGCAAATGCAGCCCAGGTATTGACACCCATTTGATTGGCCACAACGATGCCATGCATTTTGGCTTCACGACCAATTACGACTTTAAACATCCCGTTATTGGCCTGCCCCTTCATACCAAACACTGCTTCTAAAGGAGCGGGGCTAATCTTGTTGTCACGGGCGATCGCTCCCGGAAATGCTGTGGCAGGCATAGGACTAGCAGCACGAATTTCGGCAATTTTGTCATAGACTTTTTTTACACCGATTGCCAACTGATCGACGCTGCCCAAGCCACTGATATGCATGAAGTAGACCTTAGGTTGGTCGAAGAAAAAATGATTGTGGAGCGCCGTGACTTCAAGACCAGCATTCAAGGCGATGCTCATGGCTGGATTGACTTCATCCTCTAACACAACTGTATCGCCCATCATCATCACTTGTCCATTATGGGCCGGGGTAAAAGCTGCCCATGACGTGAAACCCATGAAGGTCGGCATGGACCATTTATCAACCTGGATTTTTACGTCGCTGCGCGGCTTGGATACCTTGAATACATTTTCTTCTTTGGAAAAATTTCCTTTAAGCCCGGTCAACTGCTCAATCTTTGCGGTATCCAGAACGCTCACTGAATCCGCTGCATGGGCCATAGCCAAATTGAGGGCGAGTGCTGTCGCAACAATGAAGCGTCTACAAAAAATGAAACGTAACATGAGCATCTCCTTAGTATTGTGTATAGGGAAACGGGAAAAAATTAGCGCATTACAGAGGGCCAGTTGTGCGTTTCCTTCTGACAGTGCCTGCACCAAGCGTAGGGCGCGTCATACATCACCATGCCATGTTTGAGCATCTCGTGGTCGTCACTGAAGTTTTGCGACAGACCGAGCGACAAGGCATAGAGTCCGGACGACTGTGGCGTGAGATCGAGCCGCGAGGTGTCCGCGCCGCGCACGATGAGGGCCAATTGCTGCAAGACGTCATCTTCGCGCTTATACTTCTTCTGGAAGGCGTCAAAGCTGCAAAGCTCGTCGTCATGTGTTAGTTCGCCGCCCGGTATGTCGTAGGAAATCGCGCCGGTTTCGTCGGCGACGTGCAATACATCGCCAGCGGATACATACAAAAACTCCGGATCTTTATCGATAAATTTTGTGATCAACCACGGACAAGCAATACGGTCCATATTCGAGCGTTCACGGGTAATCGACTTCATAATTCAACTCACAGAATTATGGTCTTCAGGATCAGACCGACCGCCGCGCAGGCGACGATCACCTCGATGACATTCCGCTTGAAGCGGAACAAAGCGACGGCTGCTGCCAGCGCGATGACTGCAGAGATCCCGTCAAAGATTCCAGCAAATCCTTGCGGCCACAGAACGTGGTAAAGAAAAAATAGCGCCAGATTGAGAATCACGCCCACTACGGCTGCAGTGATAGCCGTCAAGGGCGCCGTGAATTTGAGGTCGCCATGCGTGGATTCGACCAAAGGGCCACCCGCAATAATGAACAGAAATGAGGGCAGGAAGGTGAACCACGTCACCAGCGTGGCTGATACCGCATCGCCGAGCAACAGGGAGTCCGCACCGAACAGTACTTTCACATAACCGCCGACAAAGCCGACGAAAGCCACCACCATGATGAGCGGCCCTGGTGTGGTTTCACCGAGCGCTAAGCCGTCGATCATCTGCAGGGGCGTGAGCCAGCCATAATGCCCGACCGCTCCCTGGTATACATAAGGCAACACCGCATAGGCTCCACCAAAGGTCAGCAATGCGGCCTTGGTAAAGAACCAGCCCATTTGCGTGAGTGTGTGATGCCAACCGTAGACGGCATTCAGCAGTCCCATCGGTACAGCCCATAGCAAACCCCCAACAACAGCCATTTTAACCAGCTTGGCCCATCTGAAGCGGGCGTGCTCAGGCGTTGGCGTATCATCATCGATCAATGCAAGACCAAAGGATTTGTCGGTTTTGCCATGGCCGCCACCTGCCTTGAACTTGTCCGGTGCGATACGGCCTCCAAAGTAGCCAATGATAACCGTCCCTGCAACGATGGCCGGGAACGGCACATTAAGAGCAAAGATCGCAACAAAGGACGCAGCGGCAATTCCCCAAAGCACATTGTTCTTGAGTACTCGCGAGCCGATGCGATATGTCGCTTGCGCCACGATGGCCGTTACGGCGGGCTTGACGCCATAAAACAACCCCGCGACCAGCGGCACGTTACCAAAGGCAATATAAACCCACGACAACGCAATCAGTATCAGCAGCGAGGGGAGCACGAACAGAGTCCCAGCGACGATACCACCCCAAGTGCGGTGCATCAGCCAGCCGATGTAGGTGGCGAGCTGCTGCGCTTCCGGGCCCGGCAAGAGCATGCAGTAGTTCAGCGCGTGCAAGAAACGCCGCTCGGAAATCCAACGTCGGTTCACGACCAGTTCCTGATGCATGAGGGCTATTTGTCCAGCCGGGCCACCGAAGCTGATGAAGCCGAGCTTGAACCAAAAGGCAAAGGCTTGCCGGAAACTCACCGGCTGAGGTTGGGCGTCGGTGCACTCGATGGCGCGCGCATCAGGTTGGTTCATAGGTTGTCGCTCCTTTGCCGAAGACAGTGAGTAGACCGTCGAAAATGCCGCTCATGCTCGCCAACAGTTGATCATCATCGAGAATAGTCTCACGCAACCCGGCAAGCACGCTCTCCACACCGGCAGCCTCGGATGGCTGAACGCCCCCGACATCAAGATAATGCACCAACGCACCCAGCCGTTTGAGGGCTGGACAATCCAGATCAAAACTCACCATCAGCACTTCGAAGGTGACGCGATTACTAACGTGACTGAATGTCGCACCATCGAAGTCGAAGCCCAGAGCATTGCCCGGGCAATCGGCCGGGGACGCCAGCCAGAGCAGTTGAGCTTGTGGATCAATGAAACGACGGATCAGCCAAGCGCTGGCTAACCGATCAACCCAGGGGCGACGGCGTGTTGCCCAGATGCGTCCTTGATAGTCGGCCACTTGTAAGCGCGTAAGTGCGCCTTGAACCGGATGCGGTTCGTCTGGTGCCAGCGCTCTGGCTATATCCAGTTCAAGATCCTGCAACGCGGCATCAGCCTGTTTTTGGGCCTCGCCGGGAAAGAAATCAATCTCGGCGAGACTAGTAAAGATCTTACGGAGCTTGCGGGCTTGCTTGAGTAACTCCTGCGCGTCGTCGGCAAAGAGTGTGTCATGCGCCTTTGCAACATTAGTCAGCAACGCAGCGAAGTCCTCGCTGCGATCGAATAGGTGAACGAAATTTGCACCGTTCGGCTCCTCAATGCGCAATACGAGTGCTGTTCCTTCACCAGCTCGCACGTCAGCGGCGATGACTTCCAATGTGTCATGGCATGGAGTGCGATCCGGCATCAAATAGACACCATCACGCAATACTATAGCTCCGGATGCTTTAAGTGCGCGCCACGCCCTCATCCGAATCGTAGCGTTCTCGGTAGAAACGCTGGTGATAAATAAGCGCCAGTTAGTCATGCAGCAAATGCTACATATTTGTAGATATAATTGCAAACTATTATCAGGTATAGTTTCTCGCCACCCGTTTAGCACACGGCAATCGGTGCGAACAAACAAGAAAAAACCCCAACCGAAAACGGTTGGGGTTTGACTGGTAGTGGTGGTGTAGAAACCGGCGTCTCGCCAATACAGTGGTAGTCAACAATTCATAGATTGACCCCTATACGGCGCAGTAATGGCAGCAAAGCGATGTAACAGCCAGCAGTTGCTGCCATAGACAAACCAAGACTGACCCAGAAGCTCAAACCATGCTTAAGCAAAAACGGAAGCAATAAAAATAGGAGAAGAGAAGGAAGGACAAGCCAGAAAATTTGGCTGGAGAGCTCGGCAATTCGCTCAGGAGGGGACGCATCCATGTGAAGCCAAATAAATGCAAGCAATGATGTGAGCGGAAGAGAGGCCACCAAGGCTGCAAATCCGGTAGACCGCTTGGCGATTTCAGAAACGGCAACGATAAGTAGTGCCGAGATAATGACCTTGAGTGCATAGTAAAGCATAAGGTTGGGAACCTAAGAGTTAATGCATGGACACTTGCGTCAATACTTTTTGAATATGTTATAACGCGCATATTGCCATTGTATACTTTTGACTTGCAATGATTTTTATCATCCACCGTTTTTATGTCATTGCCAAAAACAAGGACGTCACCCTTTTTATTTCAATAAATTTGGTTAAACCATCGTCTTTAAAACGGTGACTTTTACCTTAAAATGTGTTGATTCATACGCATTTTCAAAACTGGCTTCTCCCTGTACCGTCACGTTTAGCTCACGAGACGATGCCCCACTCTTTTCAATAACAATTTCACGCCTCATCCAGAATGTTGGAGTTAGGGGACTGTCGCTTGAAAATCGAAAAATTGTGACGGGGCGATGAAATTGTAGTAGCATAAAATTTGTACAACATTCTGATTAATATATTATATACCCGCCCGGGTAGCGTAGCGGTTGGGATTATAGCCATTGCAACCGAAGGACTGAAATGTATCACTCTCAGGCTGTATCGTAAGAGTCGTGAGTGAGATTGACCGTTTGTATTTTCACGGGTAGCATAGCCGCCTTCGTTGTTTTGAAAGGCTCAGTTAAAATGCAACGCAAATTCATTGTCGGAAATTGGAAGATGAATGGCGCGCTGACCAAGAATGAGGCTTTGTTGAAAGAGGTAGCAAATGGCGTAGCGCAAATGTCAGGGGTAGATTGCGCAGTCTGTGTGCCTTTCCCCTATCTTGCACAAACGCAATTACTGCTGCATGGCACTCCAATAAAATGGGGTGCGCAGAATGTGCATCAAGCGAATAAGGGAGCTTACACTGGCGAGGTGTCGGTTTCTATGTTGCGTGATTTTGGCTGCGATTATGTGATCGTTGGGCATTCCGAACGGCGCAACCTCTACGGTGAAAGTAGTCAACTGGTAGCGGAAAAATTCGCTGCGGTTCAAAAAGCAGAGTTGTTGCCCATCATTTGTGTTGGCGAAACTTTGGAACAGCGTGAAGCCGGTACTACAGAAACAGTTGTAGCGGAACAGCTGGCCGAAGTTATCAAGCTGCGAGGCGTACAGTCATTTCGTACTGCGGTCATTGCCTATGAGCCGGTCTGGGCTATAGGTACTGGCAAGACTGCTTCGCCAGAACAGGCACAAGAGGTACATGCTTTTATACGCAAACGTATCGCCGGTTTTGATGAGGAGTTTGGTCAAGCTTTGTGTATACTTTATGGGGGCAGTGTTAATGCCTCCAACGCAGCCGAACTGTTCGCCATGCCGGACATTGATGGTGGGTTGATCGGTGGCGCATCGTTAATTGCTGAAGATTTCTTGGCTATTTGCAATGCTGGGCAAAAATAAATTCGATATTTGGAGTAGTACGTGGAAATTTTCGTTTGGGTCATACATGTAATAACTGCAATAGTGCTGGTGGGTCTGGTGCTGATGCAGCATGGCAAAGGGGCGGATATGGGAGCTGCCTTTGGCACAGGTTCAGCTGGAAGTGTGTTTGGCTCGAGTGGCTCAGCCAATTTTTTGAGTCGTAGTACAGCGGTGGCTACGGGGATATTTTTTATTACCAGTATGTCACTAACTTATATTTATGCTAATCCATCGCAATCTCATGGTGTAATGGACAAGCACGAAGTTTCAAAGTCGGTGCAGACACCACCGGCACCCGCTTCAAAACCTGGGGATGCAACGGGTTCGAAGTCGCAAGAAATACCAAAATAATAAAACTACGCCGATGTGGTGAAATTGGTAGACACGCTAGCTTGAGGGGCTAGTGGCGAAAGCTGTAGCAGTTCGAGTCTGCTCATCGGCACCAAATATTTAAGCCAAAGTTTTCTGGGCTCTGATTAGTTTAGACTAGAAATGCATTCCGTGCGTCAGAGTGCAAGGCGCCAAATGAATGGGGGGAGGCTCAGATGTTGGAAAACTATTTTCCGATCTTGTTGTTCATATTCGTTGGGCTGGCGATGGGTGTGGCGCCGCTGCTGTTAGGCTGGCTAGCTGCTCCTAATCGCCCAAACAGTGCAAAGCTCTCACCTTATGAGTGCGGGTTTGGGGCTTTTGAAGACGCGCGAATGAAATTCGACGTGCGTTATTACCTCGTTGCCATCTTATTTATCTTGTTCGATCTAGAAATCGCATTCCTATTTCCATGGGCAGTGGTGCTGAAGGAAATCGGCCTGTTTGGATACGTTTCCATGTTAATTTTCTTGGCTATCCTCGTGGTCGGATTTATCTACGAGTGGAAAAGGGGAGCTTTGGAATGGGAATAGAAGGAGCTCTGGAAAAAGGCATCATTACCACATCATTGGACGTATTAATTAATTATGCTCGTACGGGTTCGCTGTGGCCAATGACTTTTGGCTTGGCATGCTGTGCGGTAGAAATGATGCAGGCTGGCGCTTCGCGTTATGATCTTGATCGCTTTGGCATAACGTTTCGTCCCAGCCCGCGCCAGTCAGACGTGATGGTAGTAGCTGGCACACTGTGCAACAAGATGGCGCCAGCGCTACGAAAAGTTTATGACCAAATGGCTGAGCCGCGTTGGGTCATATCGATGGGGTCATGCGCTAATGGCGGTGGCTACTACCATTATTCCTATTCGGTCGTCCGAGGTTGTGACCGCATCGTGCCGGTGGATGTTTATGTGCCGGGTTGCCCACCAACTGCTGAGGCACTGTTGTATGGCATTATTCAATTGCAAAACAAAATTAAACGAACTAATACAATTGCGCGCTAAATTTATGTGCAATATTCATGATAGAAAACTCAATGCTATTGGTCTCCGTTCAAATGAGAGCGATGTCTGTCATCTGAAGTGCGCGGACATATCTTACTTTGATCTGCGTGACTTGCTCGTGAATTCAAAAAGTGCCATCGTAAACTTGATACACACGACACCGGTATAAAACATGGCTGCTAATTTGAACCTCTTGACTACTAACTTGACCACGATTTTCGCTAATCAAATAGTGAGCCTGGAAAATAGGCTGGGCGAATTAACCCTAGTCGTGAGTGACATTAACATGCTGGAGGTGTTGACACGCTTGCGCGACGATCCCGCTTTGCGTTTCGAACAGATGATGGATCTGTGCGGGGTAGATTACTTTACTTATGGAAGTGAAATTTGTGAAGGCGGCGCCTATCTAAAATCCGATTTTGCTCCTGATGCTTATCCTTCTCGATTTGCCGTGGTCTACCATCTGTTGTCATTAACCCATAATATCCGCTTACGCGTGCGCGTATTTGCTGAAGATGATGACCTACCGATACTGAGTTCCGTGGTGAACATTTGGCCGTGTGCCAACTGGTATGAGCGCGAGGCATTCGATTTGTATGGAATTGTGTTTACAGATCATCCTGATTTACGTCGCCTGCTCACCGATTACGGTTTTGTTGGCAACCCTTTCCGCAAGGATTTTCCATTATCCGGGCATGTCGAGATGCGCTACGACCCTGAGCAACAGCGCGTAGTTTATCAACCGGTGTCGATTGAACCCCGTGAACTTGTTCCCCGCATCATTCGTGAAGAACATTACGGGGGTTTAAAATGAAAGTCAGAACCTTGAACGATGGAGGCACGGGCCCGCAAATAACGACTTTGCCAAGGGTTTTGCACTCCTCTTCTTTTTTGGGCAATAGGGGCGAAGGCTTTTATCATGGCTGAAATAAAAAATTACACCATGAACTTTGGACCGCAGCACCCATCCGCACACGGCGTGTTGCGCCTGGTTCTGGAACTGGACGGTGAAGTAATTGAACGGGCTGATCCGCATATCGGCTTGCTTCACCGCGGCACTGAAAAACTGGCTGAACATAAAACGTATCTGCAATCGCTGCCTTATATGGATCGCCTCGACTACGTGTCGATGATGTGCAACGAGCATGCCTACGTCATGGCCATCGAAAAACTGCTTGGTCTCGAAGTGCCACTACGAGCACAGTATATCCGGGTAATGTTCGACGAAATCACCCGAGTTATGAATCATCTACTGTGGCTCGGAGCACATGCACTGGATATTGGCGCAATGACCGTGTTTTTGTATGCTTTCCGTGAACGTGAAGATTTGATGGATGTATACGAGGCAGTATCCGGTGCGCGACTGCATGCAGCGTATTACCGTCCAGGCGGAGTGTATCGCGACTTGCCTGATTCTATGCCCTTGTATCAGGCGTCCAAGATTCACAATGCCAAGGCTGTAAAAAAGATGAACGAGAACCGTGAAGGTTCCTTGCTTGATTTTATGGAAGACTTTACAAATCGTTTTCCTACCTGCGTTGATGAATACGAGACTTTGCTGACTGACAACCGAATCTGGAAACAACGTACCGTCGGCATCGGCGTGGTCACTCCGGAACGCGCGCTAGCGCTAGGCTTCAGCGGCCCCATGCTACGCGGTTCCGGTATTGTTTGGGATTTACGCAAAAAACAACCTTACGAAGTATATAACCGCATCGATTTCGATATTCCTGTGGGAGTCGAAGGTGATTGCTATGACCGTTATTTGGTGCGTGTAGAAGAGATGCGCCAGTCAAACCGTATTATCAA
>JBKJQT010000265.1:0-10997 GCA_046593855.1 Candidatus Nitrotoga sp.
CCTGAGCTTGTCGAAGAATGGACGAATATGGTCGTAGCGTGCCGTCCATGAGTTTTCTTTGAGTGCGGTTTTGTGTCCGTCATTTGGCAGTTCGTGTAAGCCGGAAGTCTGTCTAGGATCGTTTCCTGCGCCGTTGCTGATGCGGATCTTCTTTGTAGTGGCGGGCCCGTGGCCTTTGTACAGCACGTTCCCATAAGACATGCGGTGCTTTTTTAAGCGGCATAATCAATCTTGAATTAAGTTCGGTACCGCACTGTCTTAGTTGAATATTTCGTGCAGTATTCATGCGCGGATATTCCCGCCATATTTGCAATCAATTTCCAGGAGATTTTAATGAACAAAGATCAAGTTAAAGGTCGTATTGAAGAAGTTAAAGGAAAAGTTAAGGAAGTCACTGGCAAAATTACTGAGGACAAGGCGATGGAAGTAAAAGGAAAGCTTCAGAAGAACATTGGTAAAGCCCAAGCTGGCTTAGGTGATCTTAAGAATGATCTTAAAAAAAGCAGCTGAGGGATATGGGTCAGCATGCATTAACAACCTTAAACGGTCGAATGCACAGTAACAACAGACATTTCTTAATCAAAATTGCTACGGGAAATAAATTATGAGTTATGAAAATAATGATACTTATGAGATAAACAAAAACAGTGGTGATGGGCCTGGCCTCCAATTGATGGGGTTAAATATGCTTATTGGAAATGACGTCTATAATCAAATAGAAGAAGATCTGGGTGACATCAAGGAAATCATGCTGGACATGGAGAGCGGTAAAATCGTTTATGCAGTCTTGTCTTATGGCGGTATTCTTGGCATGGGAGAAAAACTTTTCGCAGTGCCATGGGGTGCGTTGACACTAGATACGACAAACAAGCGTTTCATACTTAATGTAGAGAAAGATAAACTGGAAAACGCGCCGGGATTCGATAAGGACAATTGGCCCAAGGTGGCAGATCCATCTTGGATAAATGAAGTTTAGCGATCTGGACTGGAACTGACAGACACCCTAAATTCGGTAACTGTCAGATCAGGTCTGAGCTAGTACAGATAATTGTATGCAGCTGTTTGGTCTGATATGTTTTCCGCCCCGCAATCATTGCAGACGGCCGCATTTTGCCGTCAGGTTTTCCCCTTCATGGGCGGTACAAAAGGCAATTTTAACGCCCTCGTTTTAAAATGTTTGAACCTGCATAAGTTTCACCGCTGTGCTTTTTCCATCTCGATCACCATGAATGCATTGCATCAAAACCCCTTCTAAACCTTAACCGTTCAGACTTATTTCTCGTTGGAAATTCAGATCACCTTCAAATTCATCCCACGTTGGGCATCGCACCTCGCTGAAAATTCCGGCTGTACAGGTACAAGAAACGACGATACGAATCCCTTTATCTACCCCGCACCGGCTAGTCCGAAAGCAATGGTAAGCTAGTAGCAATAAAATATGTTGTCCATGGCGGGTATGATTAAATTTGAACCGTTAAAGAATTGTGTAGGTGCTCCTTGGGTGAAACAATTTGTTACAAATTTTTCCTTGGAATGAATATTTTTCTTACAGTTCAAGCATATTCTCTATTTTCTCAATGCTATATAATAAAAATATTAGGTAGGCGATTCATTCAATAAGCAGATATTAATCTATATCAAAAGCTTTCAACAAAGTTAGGTTGGCCATATGGATTCAAAATATATACATGGCATGTTGGCCTGAATATTCGTTTAAACCAGTATCCTGTTAACCCAAGCATTTACTTCATTTAAATTGGTATGTTGAAAGGCTTGCTGTTGAATTTATAGTAAAGACGACCAAAAATGGCATCAAATTAACGGTAGGAAAACTGAATGAAGAATAAAGCCATTTGGATCACGGTCGGGATTTTAGTGATCGCAGGACTACTTGCGATCTTTTTATTATATGGGATGCAGGAAAAGCAAACGCAAACAGAAACGCCGCCAATGGGACGTGGTGGCAAGGATGGTGCAAGCCGACCTGTGCCGGTGGCAGTTGCAATCGCCCGGACAGGTGACATTGATGTGATGATTAACGCATTGGGTACTGTGACCGCACGTAACACTGTAACGGTCAAACCCCGCGTCGACGGTCAGCTTGTTCGAGTTGCTTTCCGTGAAGGTCAAGTCGTGAAGACTGGAGATTTACTTGCAGAAATTGACCCGCGCTCTTTCCAGTTGCAACTTGATCAAGCGAACGGACAGTTAATGCGCGATCAGGCGTTACTTGCCAATGCGCGGCTTGATCAGGCTCGTTATCGCGGCCTGTTGGCGAAGGATTCTATCGCTAAGCAACAGGTCGACGCGCAGGAAGCGCTGGTAAGACAATATGAGGGAGGGGTAAAAACGGATAGGGCTCTGGTGGATAACGCCAAGCTACAGCTTGCTTTCACTCGCGTTACGGCACCGATTGCCGGCCGTCTTGGGCTGCGCTTGGTTGATACCGGTAACATGGTTCGCGCCACGGATACGGGTGGTTTGGTCGTTATTACTCAGACTCAGCCGATTACTGTCATTTTCTCAATTCCTTCGGACAATCTTGCTGCAGTGATAAGCAAACTGCAGGATAACCAACAGCTGACAGTTGAAGTTTGGGATCGTGATGATAAAAATAAGTTGGCGATCGGCACGTTGCTGACAATTGACAATCAGATTGATGCATCAACTGGAACTGTCAAGCTTAAGGCCGAATTCACAAATTCTGACAACGCTCTTTTCCCGAATCAGTTTGTTAATGTTCACTTGCGCATCGAAACTCGCCATGGAGTTACTGTAATTCCGACTTCAGCATCCCAGCGTGGCACGCAGGGAACTTTTTTCTATGTGGTGGATGAGAGCAAAACAGTGAGCCTGCGACCTGTCGTGCTCGGACCCATTTCGGGCAATATTGTGGCGGTCGAGAAGGGCTTGGTTCCTGGCGAGAAAGTAGTAATCGACGGTGCGGACAAGCTGCGTCCGGGCGCAAAAGTGGAGATAAATTTCCTTGGTGAGAAGAGCGGAGAAAGCATAGGCCCTCCTCGAGGTGATAGGCCTCGAGGTGATAGACGCCAAAATCGGCGCAACCCTCCGGCTGAGAGCAAAGACGGAGTATGAACCCTTCACGTTTGTTTATTATCCGGCCAGTTGCAACATCACTGCTAATGGCCGCCATCCTGTTGTCAGGAATGCTGGCCTATCGTTTATTGCCAGTTTCAGCTTTGCCAGAGGTTGATTACCCGACTATTCAGGTGACTACTTTTTACCCTGGTGCCAGCCCGGACGTCACAACATCCTCAATTACCGCACCATTGGAGCGTCAGTTCGGTCAAATGCCCGGTCTGAACCAGATGTCTTCCAGCAGTTCAGGTGGTGCCTCAGTTATCACCTTGCAGTTCGGACTCGATTTAAGTCTTGATGTTGCCGAACAGGGAGTGCAGGCAGCGATTAACGCGGCTACTACTTTTCTGCCTACTGATCTACCGATGCCACCGATTTATAGCAAGGTCAATCCAGCTGATGCGCCCATCGTTACGATGGCGATCACGTCCGAAACACTGACGCTGCCGAAAGTGCAAGACTTGGTGGATACACGCCTCGCGCAGAAACTTTCGCAGCTGCCTGGCGTCGGGCTGGTTAGTGTTGGCGGGGGCCAAAGGCCTGCGGTTCGCATTCAAGCGAATCCTAAAGCACTTACCGCAAATGGCCTTAACCTCGACGATATCCGCATTGCTATTGGAAATGCCAACGTAAACATTGCAAAAGGAAGTTTTGATGGTGCGGCGCGGGCGTCAACCCTGGACGCTAACGATCAACTCAAGTCAGCCGAAGAATACCGAAATCTTATTATCGCTTGGCGTAATGGTGCTCCGATTCGTTTAAGTGACATTGCTGACACCATAGATGGAGCCGAGAATACACATCTTGCCGCTTGGGCTGACCACACTCGGGCTGTGATATTAAATATTCGACGTCAACCTGGAGCCAATGTCATCCAAACGGTGGATCGTATCCAGAAGCTTTTGCCGCAACTACAAGCTACGTTACCTGGATCTGTCAATGTCAAGATTCTCACAGATCGAACTACTACGATCCGTGCCTCGGTGGAAGATGTACGCTTCGAGTTGATACTTTCTGTCGCGTTGGTGGTGATGGTGATCTTCTTGTTTTTACGTAGTGTATATGCCACCATCATCCCCGGTATTGCTGTGCCGCTGTCGCTTATAGGCACTTTTGGCGTGATGTATCTGGCTGGTTTCAGCATCAATAACTTAACGCTGATGGCGTTAACTATTGCTACCGGATTCGTGGTGGATGACGCCATTGTAATGATCGAGAACATCACGCGTTATATTGAGGCTGGCGATTCGCCCTTACAAGCGGCACTCAAGGGCGCTGAGCAAATAAGCTTTACTATTATTTCGCTGACCTTTTCACTAATTGCTGTACTGATTCCGCTGCTGTTCATGGGAGACGTAGTGGGCCGGCTGTTCCGCGAATTCGCTATTACATTGGCGGTGGCGATTCTGATTTCTGCTGTGGTATCGCTTACCCTCACGCCGATGATGTGCGCAAAATTACTGCGTCATGTACCTGTTGCCGAGCAAGGTTGGTTTTATCGTAAGAGCGGCATTTTTTTCGATAGGCTGATTGCGCGTTATGGAGTCATGCTCAACTGGGTGCTTGACCGTCAGTTTGCCACGTTGCTGGTGGCTGGCGCCACACTGGGTCTTACCGTACTGCTCTATATGTTCGTTCCCAAAGGTTTTTTCCCGGTGCAGGACACCGGGGTGATTCAAGGTATGACCCAAGCCCCTCAGTCTGTTTCTTTCGCGGCGATGGCAGAACGACAACAGGCAGTCGCTCAGGTTGTGCTGAAAGATCCTGCAGTGGAGAGCTTGTCGTCGTTCATCGGCGTTGATGGCACTAATGCCACGTTAAACAGTGGCCGCATGCTGATTAACCTCAAACCCAAAAGCGCTCGCAACACGGACGCCACTGGCGTGATTCGTCGCCTGCAACACAGTCTGGCACAGGTGCAGGGAATCGAGATGTACATGCAACCGGTGCAGGATCTAACTATTGAGACGCGGGTAAGTAGCACTCAATATCAGTTCAGTGTCGAAGACGTCAATCCGGCTGAGCTGGCCGAATGGGCGCCAAAACTACTTGAGCGTCTGCGCAAAGTGCCGGAGCTCATTGATGTTGACAGCGATGTTCAGGACCAAGGCTTACAGGCATATGTCGAGATCGACCGCGATACTGCTGGCCGGCTTGGTATTACACCTGCGGCAATAGATAACGCGCTATACAATGCCTTTGGTCAGCGACTTATCTCAACTATATTCACCCAATCCAGCTTGTACCGCGTCGTGCTGGAAGTTAAGCCTGAGTTTCAGCGAGGGCCCGAGGCTCTGAATGGAATTTACATCGTATCGCTTAATGGTAGTCAGGTGCCGTTATCGTCGATTGCTCGTATTTCAGAACGTGCGACACCTTTGTCTATCAACCATATCGATCAGTTTCCTGCCGCCACTATTTCTTTTAACTTGGCGCCTGGCGCTTCGTTGGGTAATGCAGTGAAGGCTATCCGTGCTGCGGAACAAGAAATTGGACTACCTGTTAGTGTTCAAACTAGTTTTCAAGGAGCTGCCCTGGCGTTCCAGGCTTCTCTGAGCAACATGTTGCTACTGATTCTTGCGGCAATCATTACAATGTACATTGTTTTGGGCGTGCTCTATGAAAGCTACATTCACCCAGTCACAATTCTGTCCACCCTTCCTTCCGCTGGAGTCGGGGCATTATTAGCACTTTTGGTGTCGCGTACTGACCTGGGGGTAATTGGCATCATCGGTATCATTCTGCTAATTGGTATAGTTAAGAAAAATGCCATTATGATGATCGATTTCGCACTGGATGCAGAGCGTAACCTTGGTAAAACACCACGCGAAGCAATCTTTGAAGCCTGTCTGTTACGTTTTCGGCCGATTCTGATGACGACCATGAGTGCCTTGCTTGCTGCGCTTCCATTAATGCTGGGTACCGGCGTCGGGTCCGAATTGCGCCATCCTTTGGGTATCACGATGGTGGGAGGCTTGCTGGTAAGCCAGATGCTGACTCTGTTTACAACGCCGGTTATTTACCTAACCTTTGATCAGTGGGCGCAGCGCTTCAAATCGTCCCCGGCTGTCGATCGCATTGAGGCGTAACTCAATCTTGTTGCCATGAGTCTATCCGAAACCTTCATAAATCGCCCGGTTGCTACGACGCTATTGGCGCTTGGTATCGTATTGTCGGGAGTAATTGCATTTACATTGCTTCCTGTAGCAGCCTTACCACAAATTGATTTTCCAACAATTTCGGTGCAGGCAACACTGCCGGGCGCAAGTCCAGAAACTATGGCAGCCACGGTGGCCACACCGCTTGAACGATCGCTTGGCATCATCGCGGGTGTTACCGAGATTAGCTCATCTAGTTCGCTTGGTTCAACCAGAATTACTTTGCAATTCGATCTTGACCGCAACATTGATGGCGCTGCGCGTGATGTTCAGGCGGCAATGAACGCGACGCGGAATCTGCTGCCCACTGGTCTTCCCAGCAACCCAATCTACCGCAAAGTTAATCCGGCCGATGCGCCGATTATGATTCTTTCTCTTACCTCAGAAACGATGAGTCGAGGGCAGATGTACGATGCGGCATCGACTATCCTCGCTCAAAAAATATCCCAATTGCAAGGAATCGGTCTGGTGACCGTAGGGGGAAGTTCGTTACCTGCCGTGCGCGTGTCACTCAACCCGAGTGTCCTGAACAAGTATGGCATAGGCGTAGAGGATGTACGTGCTGCGATTGTCGCCACCAACGCTAACAGACCTAAAGGCTCGCTTGAAAATGGAGACCGACGCTGGCAGATACTGGCTAACGATCAGGCCAAAACTGCTGCCGAATACCTTCCGACAATCGTAGCTTATCGTAACGGCGCACCCGTCCGTCTCGTCGATATTGCACAGGTAAATGATTCAGTACAGGACATCCGAAATGCCGGACTGGTCAATGGTAAACCGGCTGTAATGCTGATCCTGAATCGCCAGCCGGGCGCCAATATCATTGAAACGGTAGATCAGGTGAAGAAATTGTTGCCGTTATTGCGTGCTTCTATACCAGCCGCAATTACCCTGTCAGTGGCGTCGGACCGCACGCCGACCATTCGCGCATCGTTGCAGGGAGTAGAACACACGCTTTTGATTTCGATCGCTCTGGTGGTGTTGGTTGTATTCCTGTTTCTGCGCGACGTCCGGGCTGCGTTAATCCCAAGCGTTGCGGTTTCGGTATCGCTGATCGGCACCTTTGGCGTGATGTATCTGGCAGGCTTCAGCCTGAACAATATCTCTCTTATGGCCCTGACCGTCGCTACCGGATTTGTGGTGGACGATGCTGTGGTGATGCTGGAAAACATTTCTCGCCACATAGAGAACGGTGTTGCGCCATTTAAGGCTGCTGTACAAGGAGCCCGCGAAGTAAGTTTCACGGTACTGTCGATGAGCCTGTCTCTGATCGCCGTATTCATACCGATTTTGTTAATGGGCGGTGTCGTCGGGCGGCTGTTTCGTGAATTTGCTATTACGCTATCGGCGGCCATTCTGGTATCCCTGGTTGTGTCGCTGACTGTTACACCTATGATGTGTGCACGCCTATTGCGACCACGATCTGAGTCATCACAAGGGCGTTTCCATCAGGTAAGTGAACGCGTCTTCAATGCGCTATTGAACGGCTACCGGGTATCGCTCGATTGGGCACTTGCACATGGTCGTATCATGCTGTTCGTTCTTCTGGCAACGGTTTGCCTTAATATTTATTTGTATACTGTCATACCCAAGGGCTTCTTTCCGCAGCAGGATACCGGTCGGCTGACGGGAAGCATTCAGGCAGACCAAAGCATTTCTTTCCAGGCCATGCGAGACAAACTTGCTACTTTCGTCAATATCGTCGGTCAGGATCCTGCGGTGGATAGTGTCGTAGGTTTTACCGGGGGAGGACAAATCAATACTGGACGAATGTTTGTTGGGCTAAAGCCTTTGGATGAACGTCAGTTATCCGCTGACAAGGTCATCGCCCGGTTGCGCAGCAAGCTCGCCCATGAACCCGGGGCCAACCTGTTTCTGCAATCGGTCCAAGACATTAGCGTCGGCGGTCGTGCCAGCAACGCGCAATACCAATACACTCTTCAGGCAGATGGTATTGATGAATTGCGTACCTGGGAACCCATCATCCGCCAAGCTTTGCGCTCACTGCCGCAACTTGCGGATGTTAACACCGACCAACAAGACAAAGGGAAGCAAACCTCACTGATCATTGACCGCGAGGCTGTTGCACAGCTTGGATTGACGCAGAGGCTGATCGATACGACCTTGAACGATTTATTCGGCCAGCGCCAGGTGTCAACGATATACAACCCATTAAATCAGTATCGAGTGGTTATGGAGGCCGCGCCACAATACTTGCAGAGTCCGGAAGCACTGAAGGACGTGTTTTTGATTGCCCCCGGAGGTTTGCAAGTGCCGCTGGCCGCTATCGCCCGCTGGGAAGAAACGGCAACGCCACTGGCGATTAATCACCAAAGTCAGTTTGCCGCTTCGACGATTTCATTCAACCTGCCGATCGGCGTGTCGCTCTCAGATGCTACACGGGGAATTGAGAATGTAATGGCCAAGATTGGCGTGCCCACTTCTGTCCATGGCAGCTTTCAGGGAACAGCTAAGGCTTTTCAGATGTCGCTCGCCACTCAGCCTTTGCTCATCCTTGCCGCGTTGGTTGCAGTATACCTGGTGCTCGGCATACTTTATGAGAGCTACATTCATCCTATAACCATTCTTTCGACGTTACCGTCGGCGGGAGTAGGAGCGATTCTAGCGCTGCTCGCGTTCAAGATGGATTTTAGTATTATCGCGTTGATTGGCGTCATCCTTTTAATCGGCATTGTTAAGAAGAACGCGATCATCATGATCGACTTTGCGCTTGAAGCCGAACGGCACCGTGGCTTGATTCCACGTGATGCGATCTATGAAGCATGTCTATTACGTTTTCGTCCAATCATGATGACCACTATGGCCGCCTTGTTTGGCGCACTGCCGCTTGCCTTGGGCTTGGGCATGGGTGCTGAACTGCGCCAACCACTGGGAATATCTATTGTTGGTGGGTTGATTTTAAGTCAATTACTAACGCTGTACACGACACCTGTAGTCTATCTATACCTCGATCGATTTGGGCTATGGTGTCAAAAAACTTGGAAGCAACGGCCTCAAGTTAAATCACTGGAAACTGCGCAGCGAACAAAATTATGACTAGTTTAAAGGGGTTGATAACAACTTCAGGAGTTATGTTGATAAAAACTAACAATATCATTTGTGTGTTGGTATTTTTAAGCCTGACCGCATGTGCCGTGGGACCCGATTACAAACGACCTGACGTTATACCTCCAGCCACTTTCAAGGAAGAAGCAAATCATTGGAAATTGGCAGAACCTCAGGATCACACCCTGCGCGGTAAATGGTGGGAAATATATGGTGATATCCAGCTAAATGCGCTTGTACAACAAGTATCAATCTCCAACCAAAATATACATAGCGCCGAAGCGCAATATCAGCAGGCTCTCGCTCTTGTTGGCGCTGCGCGTGCACGTTACTTCCCTACAGTGACGACAAATTTTGCTAATACTCGGGGACAAGGCATAAGCTCAACCAACTCTGGGGTAACAATTCCAGGCAATCCCACCGCAGCGATTACCAATACAAACCGGATATTAATGAGCGCTAGCTGGGAAGCGGATTTATGGGGACGAATAAGACGTACCGTTGAATCAAATGAAGCTTCAGCTGAAGCCAGTGCCGCAGACCTGCAATCGGCACTACTAAGTGTTCAATCTACGTTGGTACAGACTTACTTTCAATTGCGTATCAATGATGCACAGCGTAAGTTGCTGGAACAAACATCTATAGCCTATAAACGGTCGCTTCAAATTACTCAAAATCGCTATGAAGCCGGCATCGCGGCGCGTTCGGATGTTGTTCAAGCAGATACGCAGTTAAAATCTACCCAGGCACAGGCGATAGATCTTGGCGTGCAGAGAGCGCAACTTGAACATGCGATCGCTGTGTTGATTGGTAAAGCTCCGTCCAATTTTTTTCTCAAGCCAAGCTCAATCCTGCCAAATTTGGCAAGGTTTCCTGCTGGCTTTCCGTCAGAATTGCTGGAGCGGCGACCTGATATTGCCGCAGCGGAACGTCGCGTTAAGGCTGCAAATGCTCAGATTGGCGTTACCCAAGCTGCATTTTTTCCCTCTCTCATACTTGGCGCCTCAACTGGCTATCAAAGTTCACTGCTTTCCAATTTGATATCCCTGCCAAAGCGGCTATGGTCTATTGGCCCGAACATTGCAGCCACATTGTTTGATGGGGGGCTGCGATCATCTCAAAAAGAGCAGGCAATTGCTTCATTTGACAAAAGCGTTGCTGATTACCGCCAGATTGTTTTGACAGGATTTCAGGAAGTTGAGGACAATCTCTCTACGTTACGCATCCTGAGTGAAGAAACCAAGGTACAACTTGAAGCGACACGGTCTGCGCAGGAATCCGTCACTCTCTTTAATAACCAGTACATAGCTGGAACCGTGAGCTACCTGAATGTGGTAACGGCACAGGCAACAGCTCTTGATGCGGACATACGCAGCCTCAATATAACTGGCCGAAGCTTGGTCGCCAGTGCTGCTTTGCTCAAAGCAATTGGTGGAGACTGGCGGTAACTGTTAATCTAATTGTTGCTGAGTACCTTACGTTCCTGCTGCCATTTTGAGCTCAAAATATTTCTCTTCCTTCTCAAATGTAAAGTGCAGAAATATTTGTCAGTAAATTTTGGCTATGTCACAGTTAATTGTTGAACGCCATTCATACCCAACGCGGCAAACATGACGGCACGAGGGGACAAGGAGCCATGAGCACGATCAATCAGTCGTCGCCAACCGAGGT
>JBKJQT010000276.1:0-2509 GCA_046593855.1 Candidatus Nitrotoga sp.
GTGAGCCAAGTGATTGGCATATATTTACGTAAGCCTCCCATCTGGCGGATGTCTTGAATATGATGCATGGCGATAATCACCGAACCAGCGGCGAGGAAAAGCAATGCCTCATATTCAAGATATCCGCCAGATGGGAGGCTTACGTAAATATATGCCGATCACTTGGCTCACCTTTCTGATCGGCTCCTTGGCGTTAATTGGCACGCCGTTCCTTTCCGGTTTCTATTCCAAAGACAGCATCATCGAAGCGGTGGCGTTGTCGCATCTTCCCTGGTCTGGCTTTGCCTACTTTGCAGTGGTGGCCGGTGTTTTCGTTACTGCTTTCTATTCGTTCCGCTTGTATTTTTTGGTGTTTCATGGCGAAGAGCATTTCGGCAAAGCTCATTCTGTCGCACATGACTCTCAAAATACACCTCAAGACGACCATACTGACATCCATGTTGCGCACGATGATCATCATGGTTTAGCTCCAGGCCAGAAGCCGCACGAAACCTCATGGGTAGTCTGGATGCCTTTGGTTTTGCTTGCGTTCCCTTCTGTGGTTATTGGTTACCTTACTGTGGAGCCGATGCTGTTTGACAACTATTTCAAGGGGGCAATTTTTATCAACCACGAGCTGCATCCGTCCATGGAGGAGTTGAAGCACGAGTTTCACGGTGCTTGGGACATGACAATGCACGGCCTATCTTCTTTGCCATTCTGGCTGGCATTGACCGGGGTAGTGATGGCGTGGGTTTTTTACCTGAAAATTCCTAGTATTCCTGAAGCGATCAAACAAAAATTTGGTTTCATCTATACAGTACTGGACAACAAGTATTACTTTGACCGTTTTAATGATTGGTTCTTTGCCTCTGGTGCCCGTAAGGCGAGCCGCTTCTTATGGAAATTTGGTGATATAAAACTGATTGATGGCCTAATGGTAAACGGCACTGCGCGTTTGGTTGGCATGTTCTCCAACTTATTGCGCCGCATTCAGACCGGTTACATCTACCACTATGCGTTTTCCATGATTATTGGCGTGTTTCTGCTGCTTACGATACGCACTTGGTTCGAATAATACGCACAGCGAGAAACTGAAGGAATAAGCATGATTTTTGGATTTCCCCTATTAAGCATTGCTATCTGGCTGCCCATTATTTTTGGTATGCTGGTTCTAGCCACTGGCAACGATCGCAATGCACCGTTAGCGCGTGTCATTGCACTTTTTGGTTCGATTCTTGGCTTTTTGGTTACTATTCCGCTGTATGTTGGTTTTGACAAGATGACGAGTACCATGCAGTTCGTCGAATTGCATAACTGGATTACCCATTTCAACATCCACTATCACCTCGGTGTAGACGGCATTTCGGTGCTATTCGTCCTGCTTAACAGTTTTATTACTCCGCTGGTTGTAATCGCTGGCTGGAAAGTAATCGAGAAGCGCGTAGCGCAATACCTTGCTGCATTCCTCATCATGTCCGGCTTGGTCAATGGCGTATTTGTCTCGCTCGACGCGGTGCTGTTCTATGTATTCTGGGAAGCCATGCTGATTCCGATGTTCATCATTATTGGTGTATGGGGCGGCTCTAATCGCGTTTATGCAGCGGTCAAGTTTTTTCTGTATACCTTTTTCGGTTCGGTACTGATGCTGATTGCACTGCTATACCTATACATCCAGTCCGGGGGTAGCTTCGCGATTCTCGATTATCACCAGATGGCTATCCCGATGACTGCGCAGATACTGATATTCATAGCCTTCTTTATGGCATTCTCGGTAAAAGTACCCATGTTCCCAGTACACACCTGGTTGCCCGATGCCCACGTAGAAGCGCCTACCGGTGGCTCTGTGGTGCTGGCGGCGATCCTGCTGAAAGTTGGAGCGTACGGCTTTATTCGCTTTTCCATGCCTATCGTGCCGGATGCAAGCCACTACCTTGCTGGTGTGATGATCGCGCTGTCGCTGATCGCCGTGGTCTATATTGGGCTGGTTGCATTGGCCCAAACTGACATGAAAAAGCTGGTGGCGTATTCATCTATTTCGCACATGGGTTTCGTTACGTTAGGTTTTTTTATTTTTAATGCCTACGGCATGGAAGGCGCGCTGCTACAGATGATTTCGCATGGCTTTATATCAGGTGCGCTATTTCTGTGTATAGGTGTGTTGTATGACCGTATGCATACACGCAATATTGCCGACTATGGCGGCGTGGCCAACAAAATGCCAGTGTTCGCCGCATTCTTTATATTATTTGCCATGGCAAATGTCGGACTACCTGGCACCAGCGGTTTTGTTGGTGAATTCATGGTGATAATGGGTACGGTCAAACTCAATTTCTGGTACGCCTTTGCTGCCGCTACCATACTAATTTTCGGCGCAGCCTACACGCTATGGATGGTAAAGCGAGTCATCTTCGGCGCAGTGGCCAACCAGCACGTAGCGCAATTAACCGACATTACTTTGCGCGAAAAGTTGATGTTCGTTATTTTGGCACTGACTGTGCTGGGCATGGGCCTGTATCCATTACCATTC
>JBKJQT010000299.1:0-7092 GCA_046593855.1 Candidatus Nitrotoga sp.
AGCAACAACACCCATCGATAAATTGGATGGGTGTTGTTGCTCTCTATACTGCTCTTTATCAATTGCGGGGCAGACGATCCACTATCATTTTCCACTTCGACTGTACCTCCATCAGTGCGCACAGACTCTTCTGCCATTTTGTTCATCACAATAATGTTTATGCGACGGTTAATTGGATTGAATGGGTCTTTCCCGTCGAACAGCACAGCAGACGATAATCCCACCACTCGTACCATTTTTTCCTCCGCCATCCCGCCCGCAATCAACTCACGGCGCGAAGCATTAGCACGATCTGCCGACAGATCCCAATTACTGTAACCCTTTTCACCAAAAGAATAGGGCCGGGCATCTGTATGTCCCGATAAACTCACCTTGTTTGGTACTTGATTCAGCATCTTGCCAATTTCACGCAAAATTTCTATGGTGTAAGATTCGAGTTTCGCACTGCCGCTCTGAAACATAGGACGATTTTCTTCATCCACAATTTGAATGCGCATGCCTTCAGTGGTAATGTCAAGAAGAATCTGTTTCTTGAATTTTTGTAGCTTAGCATCAGCGTCGATCGCTTTTTCCAGGCTAGTTTTCAACATCTTGAGCTTGTCCAGTTCGTTGCGTCTTTCGATACGCAAAGCTTCTTCAGTTGCCACCTTCAGATTAACTGTTTTCTTTTCAGTCGGAAGCTCCCCCTGCTTCACTTGGCCTTCACTACGCGTCAAATCTTTACCTCCCCCCTTTATCAGGCTGGAGCTATCGCCGCTACCAGATCCGCCCATCAATGAAACCTTGAGCGGCGTATTAAAATAATCAGATATACCTTTCAAATCACCTTTAGCAGTCGAACCCAAGAGCCACATTAAAAGAAAGAATGCCATCATTGCAGTAACGAAATCAGCATAGGCAATTTTCCATGCGCCGCCGTGATGCCCGCCCGCCACCTTCTTAATACGCTTCACTACTATGAGTCTTTTATCGTCGCTCGCCATGATGCAACTCTTTCAATGTGAATTTTCTATTCAGCGCTTTTGTTTAACATGCTCTTCCAGCTCGAGAAAACCGGGACGCTCAGTAGAATTGAGTACCTTACGACCAAACTCTACCGCCATCGCCGGAGCGTAGCCATTTAGATTGGCCAGCAATGTAACCTTGACTGTCTGGAACATTTTGCTCGATTCCTCAGCTTTTTGCTCCAGCAGAGTCGCCAAGGGGCCGACAAAACCATAAGCTAGCAGGATACCCAAAAAGGTGCCTACCAATGCCGCACCGATCAACACGCCCAATTCGGCGGGTGGTATTCCGACAGACCCCATGGTGTGCACAACCCCCATAACCGCAGCAACTATACCGAAAGCTGGTAAGGCGTCACCAAACTTGGCCAGCACATGCGACGGTACCATTGCCTCATGGTGATGGGTTTCTATTTCTACATCCATCAGATTCTCAATTTCCATCGCATTCAGGTTGCCACCCAACATGATTCGTAGGTAATCTGCCAAAAATTCAATTACATGATGATCTGCCATAACTTTTGGATACTTGGCAAAGAGAGGGCTCTCATTTGTATTCTCAATATCGTTTTCAATGGCCATCAATCCTTCCTTACGAATTTTACCAAGCAACTCATAAAGCAAGGCCATTAATTCCATGTAGTGGCTTTTAGTATATTTAGCTCCCTTAAATATACTAGGTAATGTTTTCAAAGTAGCCTTGATTGCTTTGCTGCTATTTCCCACTAAAAAGGCGCCCGAACCAGCGCCTGCTATCATCAACAACTCAATTGGCTGCAGCAAGGACGCCAAATGCCCGCCCGCTAATGCATAGCCACCGAACACAGAAATTAAAATTACTACATATCCGACAATTACCAACATGGCCCAGCTCCCTTGAATTGCGCACGAAACGATCTTTTGTAGCAGTGTAATATCGGCTTCTGTAAAAACTTCGGAAAAAAATCGGACAGATCGATATTATTTCGTGCATTCACACAACCGGATAGCGTAAACATCATCATGATTATTCCACATAGCCTTTTGTGACGGTAACGACACCCGATAGTAAAACTTTAACTCGCCACGCTTAATGCCAACAAACTTGATATTGCAGCATTTCTTTTTGTTTTCCCGGCACGGGAGGGTGGACGACAGATGCCACACACATAGCCAGAATATAGCCCATTGGCATGCACTATGAAATGTCCACCACATTCAGTGCAGCCTGTCAGTTGCAGCATCTGTGCATCAAAGAACCGTACTAAAAACCAAGCACGTGTAACACTCAATATCGGCTCATCGCCGCTAACATTGATTTGCTCAAGATACAATAAATAACTTTTAATTAATGCCTCAACTCCCGTTAAGCTGGTATGCCTCAGCAGAAACTGATGAATATCCATAAACAGTGAAGAATGAATGTTAGGCGACCAGCTCATAAACCAGTCAGTTGAGTAGGGCAACATACCCTTTGACGGCGATACACCCTTTATTTCCTTGTACAGTTTAAGCAAACGTTCACGACTTAAAGCGGTTTCTTCCTGCAGCAATTGCAAACGTGCTCCTAGCTTGATTAAATCCACGGCTATCTGGATTTGGTATGCTTCAGTGACCACACTCTTGTTTCGCATGATACTCCTCCACCAATAAATTATTTTAAATCAAGCAGCTAAAGCCTCCAAAGGCTGCCTGGTCATCAGGATAGTGGTGTGCGCTTGTGACATCATTCTGTCCTTGTTGTAATCGGTGATCATATTGAGTAGGAGTTTTTCATCAAAGCGAAAGCGACACAACAGCATATTAGAAGCCGCCATTTTGAGTAATTGAGCTGAGCTTAACCCGGCGATGAGCTCAGCCATTTCCTGGCTAATTCCAAGACGAAAAATGGCTGCCTCCTTATCGTCCTGAATCATCTGCCGTGCGAGCAGCATATAAGAAAGATTGGCGTCTTTAATTTCTAGATGAAGTTGATCTATATTCATGATTCGTCCCCTTGCAAGTTAACAACACTGTCTTTTTCGACGGTTGAATATTGCTATACGAACGAACAGAAAGAAATCAGAAGACTTCCGATCTCTTTGTAAGAAATTTTCCTACACGGACAAACAAGCCTCCACTTACCCGTATTAGGTTGTAAGCGGAGGATTCAATGCTTACCTGAATCTGCAAGGGGACAAATTCAAGCTTACGTTTCTATTATCGACAGGCAATTACAAAACTTTAATTTTTTTTAAAATATATTTCACTTGACGTACCAAATAGCTATAGGCAGTTGATAAATATTAATTATTTATTGATATACAACTATGGACAACATGCTTCTTCCCTAACTGCATACTTAATACCTTGCTGATATTTGCTTGAAAGGGTGGCATAGCTAATAATCACATATTCTCGGATTAGCCAAATAATTTAACGTTTGAAAGGGACTAATCGGAAAATTTATATAGAGATTTATTACTATTAAATTTAAACTTAGCCCTACAATCCTGCATCAGTCATACTTGGGATCCCGCAAAATTTTGTTAATTTATGTTCAGCGATAATAACTCTTACACCATCCTGAAAAACTGGTTTTTGGATTATTCCAATTTAATTTCAACCTTATCAAATAACAAGCAAAATATGGTTGCCAATAAAATTCGTGTGTTATTAGTGGAAACCTCACAAGAGGATGCTCAACGCACGCTCACAAAACTAGAGCAGAGCGGTTATGAGGTTGCACATCAACGAGTAGATAATGCGTCCACCATGCAAGCTGCCTTGATTGAAAACGAGTGGGATGTAGTGTTGTGTAGCTATGACCAATCCGGATTTTGTGGGCTTGCCGCGCTTCAGCTAATGCAATCGATAGGAGTGAATCTTCCTTTTCTATTCTTGTCGCATGACCTACATGAAGAAACCATCATTCATACCATGCAATCCGGTGCGAACGATTACATTTTTAAGGGAAGCTTAAATAGGCTCGCTCCCTCAATAGCGCATAATTTACGCGAAGCACGTATTCGTTACGAACACCGGCAGGCGCAAATCGCCTTGCAAGAGAATCAGGCGCGTCTGCAAGCCTTCATTACCAACTTACCAGGTATGGCCTATCAAGTATTGCTAAATCATGACGGCGAAATATCATTTCCTTATATCAGTGACGGTAGCAAAGCTCTTCTCGACTTGAACCCGCAGGAATTAGAAAAACATCCTCACTTATTCATGAATATGCTGCACTCGGATGATCGCATCTCATATGAACAATCCATGCGCACTTCAGCGGATAATCTTTCCTTCTGGAACTGGGAAGGACGTATCGTGATATTGCCAGAAGGCGAGATTAAATGGATTAATTTACGCTGCAGCCCTCGAAAAACATTGCTTGACGAAATTCAGTGGGAAGGCATTATGTCCAACATCAGCCAAAGCAAGCAGGCGGAAATCGAAATAAAATATTCGCAGGAACAATTGCGTGAACTATCCTCTCACATCCAGCTCGTACGCGAACAAGAGCGACTTAACATTGCGCGCGAGGTGCATGACGAGTTGGGAAGCACTCTTACTGCCATTAAGCTCAACATCGCTTGGCTGGGTGGACACCTGAGTAAAGAAACACCTGAACTGATTGCAAAAATTAAAGATGTTGAAAATCTGGTTGATAAGTGTACCACCGCCGCCAACGACATCTCTCATTCCCTGCGTCCAAGCACGCTGGACTGCTTCGGAATCATCGCAGCAATGGAAATTGAAGTGGATGAATTCGAGCAGCGTACCGACATTTCTTGCGTATTCAACCACCCAGATGAAGATATCACTCTAGGTCCGAATATCGCCATCGCGCTATTCCGCATCCTGCAAGAAACGCTCAACAATATCATGAAACACGCACATGCCAGCAATGTACAAATAACGCTACACAATCAAGCTACACAAGTCGAAATGATCGTTAGCGACAATGGTCTCGGCTTTAGCGAATCCGACCGCATCAAACCACGCTCTTTCGGCCTGCGCGGCATTAAGGAACGAGTCGCCTATTTCGGCGGCAATGTGCATATCAGCGGCACGCCAGGCTCAGGAACCACAATTAAAGCATGCATTCCGCATCAACCTGAGCCAACAACCATTGACAGCTTTTGTTTGCCTCAACCCCAGCAAAAACTGTTGTGGTAGATACTGTTTAAATCAACCATGATTAATATATTAGTAGTGGATGATCACGCACTGATCCGCAAAGGCATGAAGCAGATCCTGAATGACACCGAGGATATACGCGTAACCGGAGAAGCTGAAAATGGCATGCAAGCCATTAAAATGACGCGAGAAAACATTTACGATTTGGTGTTACTGGACATCAGTATGCCTGATAAAAATGGCATCGATGTACTCAAACAAATCAAACTCAATAATCCGCAATTACCGGTGCTGATATTAAGCATGCATGAGGAAAACCAATATGCATTGCGTTCTCTGAAGGCCGGGGCGGCAGGCTACCTCAGCAAACAAAGCGCCCCGACACAGCTGGTTACCGCCATACGCCAAGTCGCCTGCGGTAAGAAATATATTAGCAACGAACTGGCAGAAGAATTAGCCAATGGTCTGTCAAAAGGATATCAGGAATTACTGCACCAAACCCTATCCAACCGCGAATATCAAACGCTGTGCCTGATGGCGTCAGGCAAGAGTTTAAGCGAAATGGCAGAAGCTCTATCGCTTAGCGCCAAGACCGTCAGCGTTTATCGCGCACGTTTACTAGAAAAAATGAAACTGAAGAACAATGCTGAAGCAGTTCGTTACGCAATCATGAACCACTTGATTGAATAATGCCCTTTTCATATAAATTAAGAACATCATGCATCCCATTTTTAAATAGATTGCAGACACAACGGGCCATGATATTTTGAACACAGCGATTAGTTTCTTGCTGCTCTACTTTGATCAATGACTTAAGGCAACAAATTGCCACTATCAAGCGTAAGTCATTATAGTTACAGAATTACGCGATGTATGAAGTGATATCGGTTTTAGCTTCCGCGTGAATTGGCATATCCGTGCTGCCAGACGTGTTTTATTTTTTAAAGTTCAATAAAAACTGAACAAGCTAATTTTTTGGAGAGAATATGAATAAACTTCTGTTGTTCGTGGGCCTGATGTTCGCAACTTCTACATCTCACGCTACTGTTCAAGGTAAGGAAGTGACCTATAATGCCAATGGTACCAATCTCAAAGGTTATATCGCCTACGACGATGCTATAAAGGGCAAGCGCCCGGGTATTCTGGTAGTGCATGAATGGTGGGGACACAACGAATATGCGCGTAAACGCGCTCGTATGTTGGCGGAGCGTGGCTACACTGCACTGGCAATTGATATGTATGGCGATGGAAAACAAGCACATCACCCAGACGATGCGGGCAAGTTTGCCAGTGAAGTGGCAAAGAACACTGAACTTGCCAAAGTTCGATTCGATAGTGCATACATCCTGATTAGCAAGGAAAAAACGGTGGATTCTAACCGCATCGCAGCCATTGGCTATTGTTTTGGGGGTTCAGTAGTATTGAACATGGCGCGCCTCGGGGAGCCTCTTAAGGCAGTGATGAGTTTCCACGGTGCTCTGGGAACAGAACGTCCGGCAGAGGCTGGCAAGGTCAAGGCACGAATCGCGTCCTTTACTGGTGAAGACGACCCGATGATTCCCGCTTCGCAGGTCGCCGCCTTCAAGCAGGAGATGGAGAAGGCCGGCGTGATTTACAAAGCGGTGACCTATCCCGGTGCCAAGCACAGCTTCACCAATCCGGATGCAGATAGATATGGTCAAGAGTTCAAACTACCACTGGCATATAACGCTGCAGCAGACAAGGCTTCCTGGGATGAGGGCATGGCATTTCTGGCCGATGCGTTTCATGTTGGCGATATTACTAAGCGAAAATGAAAAAGCCAATGATCGCGTCGAAGAATTCAAGACATGTAGTTGTGCTGATGTGGTCGAGATATTTTAAGTTCATCGGTAACGTTTAAAAGGAATCATCATGAACCAATACCAAATTGCCGTTATCGTTGGCAGCCTTCGTAAGGATTCATTCAACCGCAAGCTCGCTCACGCCATTCTAAAATTGGCGCCATCGG
>JBKJQT010000340.1:0-3407 GCA_046593855.1 Candidatus Nitrotoga sp.
GACCTTAACGGTTGTTGCAACCACGGTAACCGCAGCATCAGCGACAGTAACCATCGCGCAGCCGTTACAGAGAATACAAATTAGGGTGTATAGAAGGCAGACACGCATGGCGAGCCAGTTTACTTTCTTCTGCGCCACCACAGCATAGCACCCGCCAGCATTAACAGCATAGGCAGGGCAATCAGGAAACTGCCACTGATTATGGTGAGATTGATTTTGCTCAAGGTAATCGCACCATCTTTCACTGTGCGGGGTTGAGTCGTGATGAGTTTTTCTTCGTTGCCTAGCCAGTTCGTCATGTTAACGCCGAGATCAAGATTGCCGCCGTTTCCGGAATAGGCGTTGGCAAGAAACGAGCCGCTTCCGACGATAACAATGCGTTGTTCACGATCGTTTATGTTGCGTTGCAGGGCAAGCGCGATGGTCACGGGGCCGGGGATGTCATGGGCTTTGTTGAATTGTGGTTTATCTTGCGGTATGTCGCGGCTAACCCAGCCACGTGGTGCGGCCTCTACCAGCATGGTGCGCTGCCATGCTGTATTTTCCTCCCAGTCAATGGCACGGGCAAAGGGGAAAACTGTGGTCAAGTTGAAATTTTGCGTGATGGCGTGCGGCGGGTAGCCCGCGCCCAGCGCCCAGGTCGGAGGAATATTCATTTCTGCTGCTGCTGGATCAACAACGATGCCAGGCGTGAGAATGATGTCCAATTTTTCAGCCAGACGCTCCAATCCACGCAATGGCTCGGCGTCTACTAGCCACAGCAGGTTACCGCCGTTGGCGATATAGCGTAGCAGTTTATCTATTTCGCCCTGCAATACTTCAATTTGCGGCTGAGTAATGATCAACATGCTGGCATTATTGGGCACGTCCTGCGCTAGCGTTAAATTTAGGCTGTTAAGGCGAAAGCCATTTTGTTGCAGCCGCTTGCCAAATTCGCCCAGATCGTGATTTGCGATGCCTTCCAGATTGCGTTCTCCATGTCCATCAAGATACATAAGGAGTTGATTTTTTGTGTGAGCCATGCGTAATAACACGCTGGTAAGCGCTTGTTCGTTCAACATAGTGAGATGTTCGCGCTTGCCGCCATATTCCACCAACATTTCGCCATTGACACGAATATTGACCTTGCGCGCTTCCTCTGGTTGCTTCACCGGGTCAATAAAGGTGAGCGAAATATCGGGTTTATAGCGCTGATAGAGGGCGACAAAATCACGGGTCAGCCTGTGCATATCGCCTAAGTTGGCATCCTGCCCGGTTACATACATCGTTAGTTTTATTTCACCTGGTAGCTGCTTCAGTACATTCACACTGTTATCTGCCAAGCTGTTGCTGGCATTTTGCGTCATATCCCATTGTGCGGGGTGACGTGCAGCGAGTTGATACAACGTGATGATGGCGGCGAGCAGCAGTGCGGTGAGGGCAAGGTTTTTAATTAGCAGATTGGGTTGTGGGAATTTCATGCTGGAAGGCTCAGCTATAAATGCGGTTGTTATGCAGTCGGCGTATCGTTAGCAACAGAAAGGTGATACAAAACAGCAGGAAGAATATTAGGTCTGTGCTATTTAACAGGCCAATATTGAAGCTTTGAAAATGGCTGGTAGGGGCGAGTGCGCGCCAAGAGTTGTCATTATCCACCGCGCTCACTTCCACCAGCCACAGACCGAAAAATATGGCCAGTGCACCGATGGCGGCCACTACTGGCTGTGCAGTGAGTGAGGAAATATACAGTCCCAATGCGACGTAGCTGGCGGCTAGCATTATAAGCCCCAGCGAATTGGTGAAAAGAAGGCCTATGTCTATTTGCGTGCCTGCGGCCAGAGTTAGCACCATCAACATGCAACTGGTGATGAGGAGTAACAAAAATAACATTAGACCGATGAATTTTCCTACCACAATGTGAATATCAGAAACCGGTGCGCTCATTAGTAGCACCAGGGTTTGGTTGCGCCGTTCCTCGGCGATCAAGCGCATGGTAAATATAGGTATCAGCATCATTAAAATCAGCGCGACGGTACCGAGTAATGGAGCCGCCACGGCTAATGTGGCACCGGGCGCGTTGGCAAGCTGCGCCAGTTGCGACTGTACTTGTAAAAAGGCATCAAGCCGTGCCAGGAAAAACCAGGCAAAGATAAATTGCAGAGCACCCAAAATCAGCCAGGTCGAAGGGATGGCGAACAGGCTCCGGAATTCCTTGAGCGCAATGGTTAGAATCATAATTTTTCGTCTTGAGTAATTTGCATAAATACATCTTCCAGCCGCGTTTGCAGCGGAACGAGTTGCTCCGCTTGCCAGCCATGTTGCGCGGCGAGCGCGAGCAGCGCAGCGCTTGGGTTTGCATTAGCGGCATGCAGAATGCGGAACTGTGTGGTGGAAAGCGGGTCTACTTGCTGTACTTCGGCGATGGCTTGCAATTCGGAAAGTGCAGGCGGTGCCAACAGGGTGACGATGAAGCCTGATTGACTGCCGTATTGCTGCATTTTTGTGCTGCTGTCACCGTAAATTAAGCGACCGTGATGCATAATTTCGACGCGGTCACAAATATTTTCCACTTCGCCCAGCAGATGGGTAGAAAGGATAACGCTGTGCATATTCCCCAATTCGCGGATCAATGTGCGGATGTCGCGGATCTGAGAAGGGTCAAGGCCTACAGTGGGCTCATCGAGAATGATTACTTCTGGTTGATGGATGATTGCCTGCGCAATACCGATACGTTGTTGATAGCCTTTGGAAAGTGTCCCGATGATTTTTTTTCCACTGTCCTGTAAACCGCAGCGGCGTTTGGTTTCGGTCAAAGCATCCGCAATCTGTGCACGAGGTATACGACGCAGCTTGGCGGCGAATATAAGGAAATCATTTACGCTCATTTCACGGTATAAAGGTGGCGTTTCTGGCAGGAATCCGGTTTGTGCTTTAGCTTTCTGGGGCTGGCGCGTTAGGTCGAAGCCGCATATTTCAATTTTTCCCGAATGCGGCAAAAGTGCACCGGTCAGCATTTGTAACGTTGTGCTTTTGCCGGCCCCATTGTGTCCAAGCAGGCCAAGCACCTCGCCATGCCGAAGCTCTAACGATACGCCATGGATGACCTCGCGTCGACCAAAGCGGCGAATCAGGTTGCGTGCGGATAGGGTAATGGGTGCAGTGACTGACATTAGTGCGGATGCAGATTGTATGGGAAGGTAAATATAACCTAATATGTCGTTATACATCAAAATGAAATCATTCAATTATGTCTGGCAACAAAAATTAGGGATGTTTCTAAGAAATGTATAGTTCGCTTATATCAACCAAGGATATAAAACGCGGAAAGACCCGTAGCAATGCATTTGGACGTTCTTTGAATCTGAGCTACCCTTCGTTTTGACGCAATTCAGGGTGACGAGGACTCAATCAGAGAGCATATTACGACC
>JBKJQT010000063.1:0-2519 GCA_046593855.1 Candidatus Nitrotoga sp.
ATGGAAAATAAGTCTTGAATAAAAAAAGCCAGCAGATGCCCTGGTACCAGCAAGCTGCTGCGGTAATACCCAAGCATATGTATCTCAAAAGTATCGGAACGACGCTTTTCATTAGCCTGTTTTTCGGTGCCTACTTCTATTTACTCAAAACCCCGACTTACTTGCCAATAGTGGTGCCCGTCACTTTGCTTGATCACCTGATCGGCTTTCAGCCCCGCGCCTTGCCCCTGTATCTTTCACTTTGGTTCTATGTTTCCCTGCCCCCGGCATTCTTGGGGACGCGGCGCGAGCTTTATGGCTATGGCATGGCCATGGCCGGGACGTGCCTTATAGGGCTAATCGTCTTCTACTTCTGGCCCACGGTAGCACCCGCAGTCAATATCGACCGGGCTCAATATCCTGACCTGAATTTCCTTACAAATATGGATGCATCGGGCAACGCCTGCCCTTCACTTCATGTCGCCACCGCTATTTTTTCGGGTATCTGGTTACATCACTTGCTGCGCAGCTTTGGCACACCGCTATGGATGCTCACCTTCAATTGGACCTGGTGCCTCGGCATCATCTATTCCACCCTGGCCACACGCCAGCATGTGGCGGTGGATGTGTTGGCCGGTCTCATGCTGGGGGTGTTGGCTGCCTCTTTATCCATGAAATATCGCGTGAAAGGCATAGTCGGCTAGGTCCGACACACACTCATATGATCCAAACCAAGCACTGGAATTAGTTAAAATCCACCTTTACTTATGAGCCGTGAGCAGAAAGCGTTGAAATTAGGCGAGAGGCAGGTTTGTGCCATTTGCTGACTGTCGAGGTAAAAAATATCCAGCATGAAAGCTGCCGGTCGTATTGCGCCTATTACTAAAGGCATTGCCTGATTGAATTATGTTGTTTGGTATATCATTGAAAAAATGTATCTATGAGGAAATCAGGAATGGCAACCGCAGCCGCAAAAACAATTCTGCTTAAGGCCATTAGACACAATGGCGATTCAGGCATCATGACTTACGAGTTCGTAGGACACAGCCTTAGTATGTATCAGATAGCCAACTAGTACAATCCAGCGATGGCTCTAGTGTCATACATCATCGGTGGGTGCTCTTCGTGTGGCACGCCTGAGAGCTACGGCAACGTCACGGTTAGTGGGAATACGCTGTCGCGTGGTTGTCTAAAGTGCAAGCACTGGGACAGGATTCCCCTCCCGGAGCTAAAGAAGAAAGTCATCTACTTAGATCAGTTCTTCTTTTCGCATGCCTTTCGTGGCCAACACAAAATGTTCATTGAAGCGCAGCAGCGCATAACGGACCTTGTGTTAGCGCAGCAAGTCGTCGCACCGTATTCCAATCTTCATGAGGATGAAAGCCAGCTGTGGACAGAATCTCAGCGCGCACCACTCCTGAAGTTCATAAAGCAAACGTCCTTAGGCCACAAGTTTTCCTACGAGTATGAGGTGAAGAACCGACAGATACATCGTGCTTTTCAGTCGTTCCTGGCGAACAGTCCTACTACTGATACTGTCGAGCGTGCCGACGCATTGCGACGGGATGTGAACGAATGGGATGACTACGTCTGGATCGATGTCGGGAATTTCTCTAACGAGCACGACGCCTTGAAAATGCGCAAGGATCGATCTATCGAAGCTCTTCTTGATGTTTTTGATATGTGGGCTTCGACGAATTCCACTTTCGAGGAAGATGTACAAAGTGAAGTGCGCTCATGCGCGAAGTCGTACATCGAGCACTATGTGAACTACCTGAAGAGCATTGCAGGAGGTGATCCAGGCGCGTTATTAAACGCGAATGAAAACTCAATGATGATTGAAAGCCTACTCCGCTACAATGACAAACTGCCTGCGCATTTGCGTATGCAGCGCATCATGGCATTCTTTCAGTCGGACTACTTCGCTAATGTGCCAGAGGTACGGATTGGGTCGGAATTCTTCGCGCTCTTGCGGCAGAAGCTTCGCCAAGGTGAATTCATTAACAAGGAAAAGAATCGAAGCCGATTCAGTGGCCTGTTCTATGACGTACGTTTCATCTCAACGTATGCCCCTTACTGTGATGCAATGGTGGTGGACAACCTAATGTACCAATGGGCCACCGACCCACTCATCGACCTTCCGAAGCGCCTAGGCGTGCGCCTATTTAGCCGCAGCAACTGGAATGAATTCGTGACTTACCTCGATGAGCTCGAGTCCGACCGATCGCCAGCAATTGATAAGGCTCTGAAAATCATTCGCCCCGACGGCGCCTGGACTCCGGAGTGGATCCGTCGGGGGATAGGCAGATAACTGGCACATTGCCACCTTTCACGCCGCAGCGGTCTAACGTCCGTTCAGGCCGATTTGCTGGACTTCATGGCGATTCTCATGACTGACAGCAGTGTGTCGTAAACAGCCGTTCGAGTGAAGGTTTTACCCCTCAATGCCCTGCAACTGTTTTGTTAACATCTTGCTTTACTTACGACAGGCTTAATTTTCTTTGAAATCAATCTGGATCTCTCATTTCACCGCGACCAGC